>JBAVAV010000170.1:0-13217 GCA_049585895.1 Candidatus Sulfotelmatobacter sp.
AGATGCGCTCGGCCAGTCCCGGAAACTTGTCGGTCTGGATGCCGATGAGGAAAAACGTCGCTGGAGCATGTTCGCGTTTGAGCACATCGAGAATCTTCGGTGTCCAGTCCGGATCGGGACCATCGTCGAAGGTAAGCACGACCTCATTCGGTTTGTAGCCGTAGCGAGCTACCCGGTATGGCTCAGGTATCGACTGAAAGATTTCGTCCGTGATCAGTTTGCTATTCGCATCGACGGTGAGCTCCCGGGTGCCATGCGACGGCCGATCCTCAATGCGCAGGATTTCTCCCTGGCCCTCCATATCCACGTCCTGGCCGGGCGGCACGTCGCGCACCTTGTCGGTGGCGCCCGCGTCGCCAGGTACGTCCCATACCCTCCATAAAGAACGATCTTCGCCGCCGAGCCGCCAAAGCGCGAAAGTTTGGATGCCCAGCGTTTGAGCGGCACGCATGTGATTCAGCGCGGTGACGGCATCGAGGAACCAGACATCGTGGCGGATGCTGCGCTCGTCGAGATAACTGAAGTGGGGATTCAGGGCGTCATCGTCGAAGGCGACGTCTTGCTCTGAATCGCGAGCGGCGAGCCAGGCCTCCTGCACCGAGACCGTGCTGTCACGCTCGCCAGCCGGCAAATTTCCTTTCTTTGGTTTGAGCGCCCAGTCATAGCCGTAGTTGGCAATGGCGCAAATTAGCTTTTCGTGCGGAATGGCAGTCTCGGCGATCTTGAGGTTCTCCACGAACCAGTCCTGAGACGCCACGGGGCCGGATGGAGCGTTGGGATAGTGCTCATCGTAATTCATGATGATGACCCCATCGGCTGGAGCGGCAACCGCGGCATAGTTAAACTCTGGGTTGTGCGCGGGCACACTCACGTAAAGCTTCATCCCGCGTGAATGCAGGTCCGCAGACAGTTCATTCAAAAGGGCGAGATAGCCGGGCTGCCCGGCCTGGGGGAAAGCTTCGAAATCCACCATCAATCCCCGGTAGCGGTCTGAAGCCAGAAACTCGCTCACCTGCCGTCGAAACAGCGCTCGGGCTTGGGGATCATTTAGAAAGCCCACAATATCTCCCAGCCAGTTCATGCCATCGAAATTGTTGACCATGGGGAAGACTTCCATTTGGGTGTCTTCCGCTTTGAGAAACGGCATCAGGCGGTCGTCAACGGGGCGGACCCGACCGTCTTTTAGTACGTCGAAAAATTTGTTGGTCTGGTCGTCAACACCTTGCAGCCGCCCGTCGGGAGTGAGAACGTGAAGCCAATCCGGATACAACATGTCGATCTGGTGGGCAAAATCGCGCAGGGAAGAAAAGCTGGCTGCGTCCCACGGAACATAGAAAGCTGCGCGAATTCCTTCTTCCTGATTCAGCTTGACCTGTGACGGGGCCAGCTTCGACTTTCGGTGAGAGCGGATAGCCAGCTTCTTCTGCCGATCGCGGGCCTTGTCTTTCTCGTTTTCTTTAAGGGCCTTAAAGGCGCGTTTTTGCGGTGAAAAAAGCAGTTCGGGCAGCGCTTCGTCGCGTAGCGCCGTGTAGACAAAGAAAAATACTAGGGCCGACAGCGCTACCGCTGACACGTCGAACAGGCGGCGAACGCGCCTCCAACGGGCGCGTCGTGGATCGTAAAAGACGGGTTCGGCCATAGAGAGTTAATCCTTCATCGTATGCCGCACGCGGCAGGCGGTCAATTGTCGCGAAGTCAAAGTGAAGACGCTGTTAACTGGCGCTGGAACATGTGCCCGGTCCCTAACATATAGTTTTCCGCGCTTCGGACGAACACAAACGCGCTATAGTCGGAAGCGTGCAGGAACTGGTGCGGAAGCATGCGCGGTTCTTTCTTGGGGCGACCCTGGCATCTCTGGCGCTTCGGCTGTTCTTTGTGTTTTGTTTTCCCGGCGTCGTCGACGACTCGCGTCTTTACGCCGATGTCGCTAAGAACTGGCTGCAGCACGGCGTGTACGGGGTTACCGACTCCGGGCAGATCGTGCCCACGCTTTCCCGCCTGCCCGGATATCCAGCGTTTCTGGCGGCTGTTTTCGCGGTGTTCGGAGCCGACAACTTTCGTGCAGTGCTGCTGATCCAGGTCTTGTTCGATCTAGGCACATGTTTTCTGGTAGCCGACCTGGCACGGCGTCTGCTCGCCGAGCGCGCCGCGATGGCGGCGTTTCTGCTCACCGGTCTCTGTCCTTTTCTTGCGAACTATTCTGCAGCAGCCCTCACGGAAACGTTGGAAATCTTCTTCACTGCCCTGGCGCTTGATCTTGCCCTCTGCGGACTTCACAACCTGCAGGAGAAAAATTCATCGAACCGGTTGGCAGCGTGGGCAGGCTGTGGTCTTTCTATCGGCGCCTGCATTCTTTTGCGCCCGGACGGAGGAATCCTGCTCGGCGCAGTCGCCGGATACTTGCTGCTCTTTCTTGTAAGGCGCGTGGCGCGCGGGCGAACCGGTGCGCAGGATTCGCATCCGGGCTCCATCGCTCGTGCGGGCGCTCGTGCGGGAGTGGTTCTGCTGCTGAGCGCCCTGGCCCCGCTAGTTCCCTGGACCTTGCGCAATCTGCACACGCTGCACCGCTTCGAGCCTCTGGCGCCGCGCTATGCCAACGATTCTGATGAACTGGTGATGGTAGGGTTCAATCGTTGGGTAAAGACCTGGCTGGCCGATTACGTCTCGGTGGAAGAGATTTACTGGAACGTTCCCGGCGACGCCATCGATATCACGCGGCTGCCCAATCGTGCGTTCGATTCCCAGCCCCAGCGCCAGGAAACCGCGCAGCTCTTCGCCGACTACAACCGGCAACGAGAAATCACTCCCGACTTGGACGCGCGTTTCGCGGCGTTGGCGGCAGCGCGCATTCAGGCAGCGCCGCTGCGTTATTACCTCTGGCTGCCGGCGTTGCGCATTGCCGACATGTGGCTGCGTCCGCGCACCGAGTTGCTTCCTCCCGATCCGCGCTGGTGGGATCTCAACGACGACGCTCGCTGGCGAGCGGTCAGCCTCATTTTTGGCCTGATTAATCTTATGTATGTCGGGATTGCGGCTAGTGGAGTCTGGCGCGCGCGTGAAATTCGTGGCTTCGTGTTGCTAATTTTCTTTCTCGTTTTGCGTTCGCTGTTTCTGGGATCACTTGAGAACCCCGAACCGCGTTACACATTGGAATCCTATCCCGTGGTCATAGTCCTGGCCGCTGTCGCTCTGCACAGAAAACCGCATTGGACTGATCGAAAACCCGCATAAACAGCCTGTACAATCCGCAACGCCGTATGTGAAAAAGTATATTCAACGTTATAGATGGCCCAACGCGTTGAAAATAAGCTTGCAGAAGGTGGCCGCTAAGTTGCACAATAGCGCCCCAAACAACACCTAGGCCTCCAATTCAGTTCGTGATCCTGGGTCACAACGATTCTCAGGCCAAAGAGCCTCTGTGCAAGGAGCTTTCTATGCGTGCAGCCAAGATCGTGGCTCTTATTTCTTGCTTTCCATTCCATCGGCGAGCGATTTGGTTTCCCCGGTTTTCAAACTTGGACGCCGCAAAGAGAAAGAGAAAGATAGTAGCCCGCTTGTTCTCGGCTGGCCGGGCCAGTCTTGTTTTTGGTCTGGCGATCTGGATGTTGAGCGCAAATCTGGCGGCTCAGAAAGCCACGGCTCTGCTGACCGGTACCGTCAGGGATGCGAGCGGCGCCGTGGTGGTGGGCGCGACGATCACGCTGAAAAATTCCAATACGAACATCGCTCGTACGCAGGTTACCGGCAAAGACGGCGACTATTTATTCAATCTGGTTCCCGTTGGCACCTATGATTTGACGGTTGAGCAAACCGGTTTCGATAAGTACGTCCGCAAGGGCATCACACTCGAGATCAACCAAAACGCACGCCTGGACGTGGCGCTTCGTATCGGCAAGACCAGCCAGGTCGTGGAGGTTACGGGAGATGTAACTCAAGTGGATACGGTCAGCGCGACTCTCGGCAACGTTGAAACCCAACGCCGGATTGTCGACTTGCCACTGGTCGAGCGCGATGCCTTCCAATTGGGCCTGTTACAAGCCGGAGTGTTTCCTCCGGATGAAGACGACGGCAGCGGAAATGCGTTTTCCGTGAGTGGCCAGCGGTCTGAGTCTCTAACTTTCCTGGTCAACGGCGCGGACAACAACGATTTTCTCGGTAACAATGCCGTGGTGGATCCGAATCCAGACGCCCTTGGAGAATTCAAGATTCTTACCAACAACTACGAAGCGGAGTACGGACGTACTTCCGGCGGCATCGTCAATCAGGTCATCAAGTCCGGGACTAACGGATTTCATGGCGACGTCTTCGAGTTTTTCCGCAACGATGCGCTCAATGCCCGGAACTACTTTCTGCCTGCCGTCAGCCCCTTCAAGCGCAACACGTTCGGCGGTACCCTCGGCGGTCCCATCAGAAAAGACAAGACCTTTTTCTTTCTTTCGTATCAGGGCGTCCTCCGGCACGAAGGCGAGGCGGCGCCCGCACTGCAAGTTCTAAGCCCTGCCGAAAGAACCGGCAACTTCAGCGAGTTGCTGAACCCCAACTCAACCCCTTTCTCTCCCTGCGCAAGTCCCGGCCCGGGAGACCCAACGTTTGAGGCAGGGACGCTTTTCAATCCCACGAGCGCGCCCGACACCACCAGTTGCTCCGATGGCACCTCTTTTCCATCCCAGACCTATCCAAACAACCAGGTTCCTGTGAGCCCGATAATAGCGAATTACATCGCCAGGTACCTGCCACTTCCGAACCTCGCTAACAATAACTTCATTTCTTCACCCACCGAAGTGGATCACGAACACCAGGGCATTGCGCGCGTCGACCACCATATAAGCGACAAAGATACAATATATGGTTCTTACATTATCGATGACCTGAATGAGAATTTTCCCTTCCAGATCGTGAATGGAGCTTCTACTGGCGGAAACGTCCCTCTGGGCTCGGGCTTCAACACCTTGATTCGCACTCAACTCGGCTCGATCTCCTGGCTCCATAACTTCAGTCCTACCGTGACGAACGAGTTCATCTTCGCAGCCAATCGTAGCGCCACTCTTCAGGCGGTGCCGCATGACACTACTCCCCCTTCGGCTTTCGGCTTTACGAATGTGAGCCCGGACGATCCGGCGGGCACCGCGCCTCCCGTCATGCTTACCACCAGCTTTAACCTCGGCCCAAATCCCGAAGGCCCGACCAAAATCCACGATGTGACCTTCCACTGGCAGGATAGCGTCACCATGACTCGGGGCCGCCACAACATAAAGTTCGGCGCTGACATTCGCCGGGTGCGTAACAACTTTGACTTCGATTTCGACAACAATGGGGTCTTTGATTTCGGGAACGATGGAGGAAACTTTACCGGCAGCATTTTAGCGGACTTCGTTGGCGGATTCTTTGATGGCTACAACCAATTTTCCAGAGCTATCTACGGAATTCGCACCACCGACTGGCACTTTTTCGGCCAGGATTCCTGGAAAATACTTCCCCACCTGACGCTGAATCTCGGTATGCGCTACGAGTACGACACACCGTTGGAAGATCCACATAATGAGATTCTTGGATTTTTCCCGGGGCAACAGACCACACTGTTTGCAAATCCACCGGTGGGTGTCCTTTATCCGGGAGATCCCGGAACCCCGAACCGGGGGCTAACCTACCCTGACCGCAACAACTTTGCTCCTCGCTTCGGCTTCGCCTGGGACGTCTTGGGCAATGCCAAACTCGTCATGCGCGGCGGGTTTGGCATCTTCTACGATCTGGAAGACGGCGCGCTGAATCTCCAGTTCGGCGGCGAAGCGCCGTTCGGCAAAGTCACGCAAATCTTCCCCAGTGATTACAGCGGCTTAACCCCGGGTTCCGACCCGGTGACCGACCCATTTTCGCCTGCCGGGCTGGCTAACCCCTATCCCACCGGCGGCGTAGTCGGCAACAGCTTCGACGTTCCCGCCATTCAGTTCGCATACGTCGTCGATCCGCACTTCCGCACGCCCTATTCGGAGAACGTCAACTACGGCTTTGAGTATCAAGTCACTCAGGACACGATGATCGAAGCCGACTACGTAGGTAGTTTTTCGCGAAAGGCGATCGCTACCACCGACCCAAATGCACCCCTACCCAGCATCATGCAGGCGCAGTTGAACAACCCGAATGGAGGCTTCACCAATCCTGATTGCGCACGTCCTCTGGCCGCATGCAGCGATCCCACGGATCCGAATTCTTCTCCCACCGGAATTCTCCAGTTATTTACCGATCTAAGCAGCGGCACCTCAGACAGCAACCAGTTTCAATTCACAGTGGACAAACGATTCAGCCACGGCTTCAATATTCGCGGAGCTTACACCTGGGCGCATACCATTGATGACCAGTCCGGCTTCCGCTATAACAGCTCGGTTTACACCGATCCCTTCGACCACAGATTTGATCGCGCTTCGGCCAATTTTGACGTCCGCCACCGTCTGGTCATCAGCGGAATCTGGAAGCTGCCTCTGGATCATGCCTTGCGGAATGGGAACGGCTTTCTGCGGAAGATAGCGGAGGGATGGGAAGTTAGCGGAATTGCAGCCTTTCAGACAGGAACGCCTTTCACAATCTTCTCCAACGTAGATTCCAGCAATGAAGAGATCTTCCTCGATCGTGCCGATCAGATTGGACCAATACGCTATTTCCCCGCCCGCTCCCTGCATAGCTTTACCGACACAACGGCTGCGAATTGCTTGGGGCAGGGAACTCCTAATGGACATTTTTACTTCGATCCCACGGCCTTCGATTGCCAGTTCGTACCAACCTTCAGTTTCGGCAATTCGGGCAGGAATATATTGCGCGGCCCGGGCCGCAACAACTTTGATCTTTCCGTAGGAAGGACGTTCAAAGTTTCGGAGAGTAAGACTGTCGAGTTCCGGTCTGAGTTCTTCAATGCATTTAATCACGCCCAGTTCTTTAACCCTGACCACGTTGGCTCCGACGCCAATTTCGGTCAGATCACGCAGGCCCGCGATCCCCGCATCATTCAGTTTGCGTTGAAGTTTTATTTCTGATCAGTTCGAGGAATGCTGGAGCGGGATAGTAAGCACCGGCCCACTAAGAGGATGTTAGGCCTCGGCTCCAGTTTCACGCCAGGGGCGAGTCGCTCATCCGGAAGCGCGTCCGCACGTGTTCCGACAACAATTCGATGGCGGGACGATTCTTGACCGGGTCCGCCTGAGCCAGATACCTCATGGCTTCGACCAGCAGGCGCTGTCCGTCGACGTACCGAGGATCGGCAGTGCGCTCCCTCTGGCGCGTGCCCAGCTTGGGACGAACGGGTATGGTAAACACCTTGGCCATGGATGGACTCGAGAGGAATCTCAAGGCAGTATAGCGCCCCCGAGCGCTTTTCCCGTACACATTCTTGCGCTTTAGACTCAACGACTTAGCCGCGTGGCGAGACAAACTGCGTCTTGCCCGTGGTCTTCAGGCGAAACACGTCGCCGGATATCTTTTCGTTCACCTTGACGGAAGCATACCGCGCCAGGCGGTAGTCGCCTTGCGGGGCCATGAACTGCTGCCGCACGGAGATGCCGCGGCTCAGGTCGATCCACAGGAAAATCTTGGAGAAAGTGTTGCGCACTTTCTCCGATTTGGGCACCAGTTGTAGTTTGGCCGTGGCCACATTATCGATGCGTTCCTCGCCCGCGTAGGTCACGTCGAACGCCTTGACCAGATCCTGTCCGCTTCCGCCGAAGCCGAGAACCAGATAGCTCTCGACCTCAGTGCGGTTGTTTCCAGTGGCGAAGTCCGTTACCTGCTCAATCTTCGGTTGGTACATCTGCAGTTTGCCATCTTTGTAGAGCACGAACTTCCGGTCGGGTTCCTTGATCTCCGCCATCATTTCGATGTCCTTGCCCGACCTCCGGTAGTAGACCGTGCCTTTTTGCGTGTCCGTTTCATCCACGACTTTCTGATATTGTTCCCAAACAAAATCAGCCTGCGCGGTCTGGAAGTTTGCGGCAGTGGTGTCCAACTTGTGGAGCACGCCTTGCAGCGGAGACTGCGGCGTCTGCTGGGCGCGCAGAAAACTCAGCACCGTGAGGATAGGCAAGAGAACGATCGGGATAAGGAAAGTCTGTCGCACTATTCTCGCTTCACCCACACTCGATAACTTTGCACTTTCCCCCTGTCGTTGGGTACTGCCTCGTATCTCAAAATCGAGACTCTACCCGAGATCGGCTCGATGACGCGCACCAACTGTTCTTGCAACGATTGAGCGCTGCCCGGCGAAACCGCCGTGGCTTCGATCTCGTAGATCAATCCTCCCCGGCCGTCGGGAGTCACAACCACGCCCGTAGGATGCGGGTTGCGAGGCACGGGTTTATCGTTGAAGTTGATCCAGTAGGGCGAGAAAAAAACGAAGATCAGGATCACCGTAACCATGATGTCGTAGTGCAGCGTGCCACGCTCATGCTGCCAGAGAATGTAGCTGCGAATTGTGCGCCAGACGGCATTCATCGGCAGGGAAGGTGGGTCCGCGGCGGCCGTACTGATTTCGACCCTTTGCAAGTGTAGTGAGTGCTCCTTCTATTGGCAATGGAGTAAGGTCTTAGCTCGGTCTTAGATCTGGGGTCTAAGACCCTAAGACCCAGGACCTAAGACCCAATTCGCTTCGTAATACGGTCTGCGCCAATATACGGCCGCAATCCCTCCGGCACGATCACGCTGCCATCAGCCTGCTGATAATTCTCCACGATCGCCACCCACGTCCGGCCCACGGCCAGGCCACTGCCGTTGATCGTGTGCACGAACTCGGTCTTGTTCTTGCCCTCGGGCCGGTAACGGATATTCGCCCGTCGTGCCTGATACGCCTCAAAGTTCGAACACGATGAAATCTCCCGAAACAATTGCTGCCCCGGCAGCCAGACTTCAATGTCATACGTCTTGGCCGACGACGGTCCCATATCCCCCGTGCACAACGTTACCACGCGATAATGCAGGCCGAGTTTCTGCAACACAGTTTCTGCGTCACGCGTGAGCTTTTCGTGCTCGTCGTAGGAATTCTCCGGCCGCGCGAACTTTACCAGCTCAACCTTCTGAAATTGATGCTGCCGAATGATGCCGCGCACGTCTTTCCCGTACGATCCCGCCTCGCTGCGAAAGCAAGGCGTGTAGGCGGCGAGGGAAATGGGAAGACGCGCCGCATCAAGAATCTCATCGCGGTAGAGGTTCGTAACCGGCACTTCCGCCGTCGGAATCAGCCACAGATCTTTTTCACCGTGCGGCACGCGAAACAGATCAGCGGCAAACTTCGGCAACTGTCCGGTGCCATACATCGACTCCGAGTTCACCAGATAAGGCGGTAGAACTTCGGTATACCCATGCTCGCGGGTGTGCAGGTCGAGCATGAAGTTGGCAAGTGCTCGTTCGAGCTTCGCGCCCAAATCCCAGTAAACCGCAAAGCGGGCGCCCGTCAGCTTCACCGCTCGCTCCAGATCAAGGATGCCCAATTCCGCCCCCAAATCCCAATGCGGCTTGGGCGTGAACTCAAACTTCGGAGGCGCACCCCAGCGCCGCACTTCCACGTTCTCCTCGGCGCTATGACCCACTGGCACGCTGGCGTGCGGCACGTTGGGAATTCCTGCAAGAATATCCCGCAGCCGCGCATCGAGGTCGCCGGCCGTTTTCTCCCGCTCCTGAATCTGCTCGCGCAGTTGCTTGGTTTCAGCCATGGCCGCGCCGGCGTCCTGCCCGGCTTTTTTCAGCTTGGCGATGTCTTCGGAAGCCTTGTTGCGCCGCGCTTTCATCGTCTCGGCTTCAGTGATGGCGTGGCGGCGCTGCCTATCGACCTCACCGAAGTCCTTGAGCACGGCGGCCGGGTCCATGCCGCGCTGGCGCAGCATTTCTTCGACCCGGGGCAGGTTATCGCGAACGAAACTGAGATCAAGCATGGGAAACAACTAATGTAACGGAAAAGAACGGGCGAATGCACGCAGCCGAAAGAGTGTTACTCTGTGCGCCTCTGTGCCCTCTGTGGTGAAGATCTTAGCGAGAACCAAACCACGCAGCTTTCATGCACCCCGCCCGCCTGTGTAAACTACTTTCGCGATGCGATCTCTCCCCCGATCTGCCGTTGCCGCGCGTTTCCTCGTCTTTGTCCTGGCGTTGACAGTCTTCTTTTTTGGTTTCACTCCTGCGATCTCGGCCTCGGCCTATAACGGTCACCCAAAGCTGATCGTGGTAATCGTGATCGACCAGTTCCGCGGCGATTACCTGGAGCGCTACCGTGGCCAGTTCGGTGAAGGTGGATTTCGCCTCTTCCTCGATCACGGCGCTTACTTTACCGACTGCAACTACGACTACGCCAACACCCGCACCGCTCCCGGCCACGCGACCCTGTTCACCGGCGCGTACAGCAACGGCCACGGCATCATCGCGAACGAATGGTGGGACTCAACCAGGAAGCGCATGGTCACTTCTGTCGAGGACGACAGCACCGAACTGGTGGGCTTGTCCGGCCACAACGCCGGAGCGTCCCCGCATAACTTGCTCGCCGACACATTGGGCGACGAACTCAAGCTGGCCACGCAGGGAAAATCCCGCGTGTTTTCGGTTTCGTTGAAGGATCGAGCCGCCATTCTTTCCGGCGGCTTTTCGGCGGACGCGGCCTACTGGATCGAGCCCAAGACCGGCGCGTGGATTACCTCCACGTACTACCGCAACGATTTGCCCAAGTGGGCGCAGGATTTCAACGCCAGCGGCCGCGCCGCAAAGTATTGGGATCGCGATTGGAAAAACGCGAATGGAGACACGCTGCGCTCCACCGCGCATCGCAAAAACAAAGACAGCAAAGACAAAGACGGTTCCGACGCGGCTTTCTATGAAGTGATCGGCTCGACGCCCTTTGCCAACCAATACGAACTGGAATTTGCGAAAGAGTTGGTGCTCTACGAAAGCCTGGGCACAGGGCACGCCACCGACCTGCTTGCCGTCGGCTTTTCGGCCAACGATATTCTCGGTCACCAGGTCGGGCCCGATTCGCCCGAAATGGCCGCCATGGCGCTCGATCTCGATCGCGAACTCGCCGGCTTCTTCAACTTTCTCGGCCACCAAGTCGGCCTGGCCAACGTCTGGATCGCGCTCTCCGCCGACCACGGCGTTTCCGCTTTGCCCGAAGCCGCCAGGAAACTGCGCCTCCCGGCCGCGAATCTGGAGGGCAACAAACTCGAAGCGCAAATCAATGCGGCGCTAACCGCAAAGTTTTCTCCGGTTAACTTATCGCCCGGCCATCCAGTGTCCTTCATCAGGTTCGACTTTCCCGTCGCCTGGCTCGATCAGAATGCTTTCGCTGCCGCTCGCGTGAAAGAACGCGATGCGGAAAACGCGGTGGGCGAGGCGATGAAGCAGGCCGGCTTGCGCGGATACTTCACCAAATCGCAACTCGCCGAAGGCGAAGTCCCCGATACCGCTCTCGGCAAGAAATTTCTGAACAGTTATTCGCCCGAAGCCGGCTGGTACGTGCTGGGAGTTCCTCAACCTTACACGGTGGGAATTTCGCGCGGCACGGACCACGCCTCGCCATACACCTACGACACGCACGTGCCACTGGCTTTTTACGGACTGCCATTCCAGCCCGGCGCGTATCGCACGCACGCCGAACCGGTCGATCTCGCCACGACCCTGGCATCGCTTCTTGGGATTAACGCCCCTACGCATGCGGTAGGCCGGGTGCTCACCGAGGCGCTGGCGCCGCCGCACCACGGCGAAAATTCTGGAGCCGCGCCGCGATGACGGCAGCTCCCGAGAACTCACATCGTCCCGCCTGCGATCTCAGCATCAAAGTCGCTGGCCTCGCGCTGAAGAACCCCATCATCGCGGCCAGCGGCACGTTCGGCTATGGCGTAGAGTTCGAAGACGTAGTCCACCTCAGCAAGCTGGGCGGATTTGTGGTCAAAGGCCTCTCCCGCGAGCCGATGATCGGCAATCCGCCGCCGCGCTTGTGGGAAACCGCGGCTGGAATGCTCAACGCGATCGGCCTGCAAAACATCGGCGCGCTCGCCTTCCTCGAAGAAAAGCTGCCCAAGCTGCGGCAGATCAAGAATATCGTCGTCATAGCCAATGTTTTCGGCTACACCCGCGAGGATTACGAAACAACCATCGACATCCTCAATCAGGGCGAGGGCATCGCCGCCTACGTACTGAACGTTTCCTGCCCCAACACGGAGCAGGGTGGACTGCAGTTCGGCGCCGATCCCCGCGCGCTCGACGAAGTAGTCACCACTGCCAAGCATGTGGCCCGCCGGCCGCTGATCGTGAAGCTTTCGCCCAACGTCACCAGCATCGCGCAGATGGCTTATGTCGCGCAGGAGGCGGGCGCGGACGCCATCTCGCTCATCAACACCTTCGTCGCCATGGCCATCGACCCGGAGACGCGCAAGCCCCGCATCGCCAACGTAACCGCCGGCCTTTCCGGTCCGGCGATCAAGCCCATCGCGCTGCGCATGGTTTACGACGCGGCCCATGCGGTAAAGATTCCGGTGATCGGCATGGGAGGAATCTCAACCGCCGCGGATGTGATCGAGTTCCTGCTGGCTGGCGCAACAGCCGTCCAGATTGGTACCGCCAGCTTCTGGGACCCGCGCGCCACCGAGAAGATCGTCGACGAACTGCGTCGCTGGTGCGAGGAGCACAACGTAACCCGCCTCGCCGATCTCACCGGCGGACTGGTAGTGGAATAGCACTGCGAAGCGATGCCATAAATGTTCCGCCCGGAACATTTTGTACGTACAGAATTGGCCATATAAGAGCGTCACGACGGCCAGCCTATTCAATCGAATTGAGTTATGTCCGAAGCCCTTTCGCGGTAGCTATGAAGTTTAGGCTGGGCCAGTTCCAACGAGAAACAGTCGTCAGCAGGAAAACGGCGAGAAAATCGAAGCGGAAGTGAGGAAAGTCGGGCCAGGAAGTTTCCGTTTATCTTGAGGATTGAACGGGAAAGGGTTGGCTGGTACTATTTCGCGCAAATGGTCGAGATTGAGTCGCAGTGGACGACGTGGCGGCGGGAGCAGGCCGGAATATCCCCCATGCCGAAAGTGGGCCCGCGGCAGAAACCCCCGCCCAAGCGAAGCTTGAGCGGGGCACGCATTATAAAAGGGCGCCCCTTTCGAGGTAGGCTGCGGTTGCTATGAGAAGCAGACAACCAAAGCTCAACGAAAGGAACACCCGTGATGAACAGTGTGAGATATATCGGGATGGATGTC
>JBAVAV010000171.1:0-7302 GCA_049585895.1 Candidatus Sulfotelmatobacter sp.
GGGTTGGTGAGTTTACCAGTTTTCTACTGGGCACCCCCCTTCCCCCCTCCCGATTAGAATCATCGAGTTAGCACCGAAACTGTCGGCAAAATATTGTTTTCAAAGAACTTAGAGGCAAAATCTTTCAGACAAAGGACTTAGAGCCGACTCTCGGTCGGGATCGTCCTTGCCGTACTGTTTCGTGGTGCTGCCTCTGCTGGGGCAATGATGCCGCACCATCGGGAGCGGGCGCAAGGTCAGATGTCACAATGGGTCTGTGGAGATTCAGATATTGGGCTCGTGCCAGCAGCGCCTCTCGCAAAGGACGTAAGAAATTGGGCACCCTGGTGTCTCAGTCCTCGGCAAGAGGTTGGCCACGCGCCGGAAAGCGGGGGTGGCGGCAGCGCCAGCTCGCGGCCGGCTGGGCCACACTGGCCAAACAGTATTGCTATAATATTCCTACCAGCATTAATAATCCTACTTATTGATGCTTGACGGACTTTGTATACGATGTCATACTATTCAACATGAGTACGATTGAGAAACCCGAAACCGTATGGTTTACGACGAAGGGGCAAGTCGTCATCCCGCTTCGTCTGCGCAAGCAATTCGACATTGAGGACGGGACAAAGGCCGTGGTCCAGGCCACACAGGAGGGCATCCTTCTCAAACCCGTGACAGCGGCGCTCATCAGGCGCGGGCGCGGCATCCTGAAACGCACGCAGGGAGGCAAGCCGCTGACGGAGGATTGGGCCGAGCACAAGAAGCAGGAACGGGCACTGGAGGAGCGCCATGCCGGCAAAGGTGCTCGATAGCTTCGCACTTATCGCCTACTTCCGTGACGAACCGGGCGCGGAAGCGATGGAAAATCTGCTCGTCTCGGCCGGCAAAAAGGACAACCCAGTCCTCATGACCGATGTGAACTACGCCGAGGTGAAGTACTCGATTTTGAAAAAAGACGGCGCGGAAGCTTGGGGGGAAGCCGCGAAGGTCCTGCAGGGCCTGCCAATTGATTTTCATTCCACCAGCCGCGCGTTGGCCGACGCAGCAGCCGATTTCAAGGCACGGTTTAAATTGAGTTTGGCCGACGCCTTCGCCGCCGCGTTGGCAAAGGAGAGAAGGGCGGAACTCGTCACCGGCGATCCGGAATTCAAGCCGCTCGAAAAGGAAATCAAAGTTCAGTGGCTTAGATGACCACAGCCAGGAAAACTATGGCGTAACAAAAACGGCCCCGCGTCCAAAAATAGAACGCGGGGCCAGGCTCACCCTCTGAAAAAAAGCTCAGGCGGCTTCTCTGCGCCGCTGGATGGTTTGCAGGTGCAGGCGGTATTGCTGGGCGTTGCTGACGATCTTGCGCTGCGGCAGGCTGTTCAGCCACTGGTTGCGCGGCATTGTCCGGCGCTCGCGGCGTGAGCCCACGGGGCCACGCTGCTTCGCATTGGCAGGACGCTTCTCGGCCGTCATTTGCTGCCACCCGCTGCCCGAGGCCACGTCGAAGACTCCGATGTAGCCACCCGCCAGCAACTGCAATGGATTTTGGATCTTGTTCATGCGATCGAACTGCGTGGAACCCTCGCTGCGGAAGCCCTCAAACCACGAAGGATAGACAAAATCGGAGACCTGGACGTTGTCGATCTGATAGCCGAAGCTGTCATCTTCGCAGGCATCGCAAACTTCATAGGCGTAGAGGATTCCCGAGGTGTTGTCGTTCTGCACAAAAACGTTGAGGTTGATATTGGGGTCGGCCAACATCTCCAGCAACTCGTGGCTGGCGGTGACCGTCCATGAAGTGCCGGCCTTGAGATCGCTGGCGGCGAAGACTTTGCCCGCGGGCAGACCTTCGGAGGTGAGATCGTGGTAGCCGAGCGCGCCGGCCTGATCGGAGTCGTCGAGGATCACCAGCCACCAGCTTCCGCTGGATGGTTGCGTGTTCTTCGGGACCATGATGAGTTCGGCGTCGACGCCCCAGGATGGACGAAAGTCATTGGTGACCTGCTTTTGCAGGGCGGCAACGACCGGAGTAACTTCTGCATCGGTGAGCACGGTGCTTTCGTTGATCACCGAAATCTGAATGGTTGCGACTTGTGCGTGCGTGGATTGCGGCATACTAGCTTTCTCCTTTGCGGAATTCGGAGAACGCGCAGCGTAAGTTGCGTGACTCTGTGAGACGAAGCTTATACCCTGAACAAGCGAGAAGAATGCTTTTGCAAGTTTATAAATGAATTGCATTTCCAATTTGGGAAAGACGGGCGGCTGGCTGGCGGCGGTTGGTACGCTCGGTCACTCTCCGGAAAGGTGTTCAGAGTAAGAGATCTGTGCAGTTTTGCATGCTCTCAGCCAACGAAATTACATTGACCGTCAAGCGGGCAGCCAACGATGCGGGCTTCGACCTGGCCGGGATCGCTCCGGTGAGCGATGGTCCGGAGCTCGAATACTTCGAGCGCTGGATCGCGGCGGGACACGCGGGCGAGATGAAGTATCTCGAAGCGCGAGATGAGCAGAACCGGCTGAAGCGCGGTTCGCTTTCGCGCGCCGTGCCGTGGGCGCGGAGCGTGATCGTTTGCGCCGTCAACTACAACACCGCCCAACCGTATTCCACAGAGGTGCGCGACGCGGACGGAGGATGGATCTCCCGCTATGCCTGGAGCCGCGAGGATTATCACGCAGCCGTCATGCGTAAACTGCGGGTGGTGGAGGATGCGTTGCGGCGCGCCGTAGCGACCGCCGACCTAACCACACGTTGCTATGTTGACACCGGTCCCGTCGTGGAGCGTGTGGCGGCAAAGTACGCGGGGATTGGCTGGATCGGCAAGAACACGTGCGTCATTAATCAGAAGCTGGGCTCCTGGGTGTTTCTGGGTGTGATTCTCACCTCGCTCGAGCTGCCATCTGATTTGCCGGCGCCAGACCGCTGCGGCTCCTGCA
The DNA here is from genome assembly GCA_049585895.1 of Candidatus Sulfotelmatobacter sp. Taxonomy (GTDB): domain Bacteria; phylum Acidobacteriota; class Terriglobia; order Terriglobales; family Acidobacteriaceae; genus Sulfotelmatobacter. Next base: position 2,905 of record JBAVAV010000171.1, read on the forward strand.
CGCGCTGCATTGACGCTTGTCCTACCGACGCTTTGATTGCACCCTACGAGCTTGATGCCAACCAGTGCATTTCGTATCTGACGATCGAGAAGCGCGGTTCCATCCCCGAGGACCTGCGCGCGGGCGTCGGGCGCCATGTGTTTGGCTGCGACATCTGCCAGGACGTTTGCCCGTGGAATCGCAAAGCCCCGGTCACAACTGAGACTGCATTTCAGCCTCGAACCGAACTGGTGAATCCGGCGCTCGACTGGCTGGCCACGATCAGCGCGGAGGAGTTCCAGGAAAGTTTTCGCGGCTCGCCTGTGCGCCGGGCGAAACGCAGCGGCTTGCGCCGGAACGCGGTGATCGCGATGGGCAATAGCGGAGAAAGGAAGTTCGTCCCGCTGCTTGACGAACTGGCGGAGGATGAAGAAGCAGTGGTTGCCGAGAGCGCCGCATGGGCAAGGTACAAGCTGGTAACCGGCAGTTAGCCTGTTGCTATTTATAAATAATATTGATTATCTTCTAACTGTAGTCTACCTTCGTCTCGATGCACCAAATGAGCCGCTTAAGGGTGTTGATTCTTGGAGGATCGCGTAAGACGAATTTTGCGATCTTTTTGGCGGTTCGCGAATGTACTGCCTTTTCTTAGGGCTACACCAAATTCGCACAACAGGTGCCTGTTTTCCGTTTGACTTCCGTAACTCGCTTTTCCGATTACCGGCAACTAATCTGGGCTGAAAGGGTTCTTATTACTTGGGTTTACCGGGAGCCGGGATATCCCTGTTGCGGAGAGAGTGATGTTGGATCGGCAGAACTGGAGAATCGCACGCGCCTTGAGCATGCTCGTCATGCTGGCGTCGATCTTCGCCTCGCAGGCCCAGGGTTCAGCCACGCTCTTGCTGGAAGAGCCATACGGGAAGCTGGGATTCTTTACCGCTACCGGGCATGCCGCGGTGTATCTCTCGGGCGTTTGCGCGGAAACCCCGCTGGTGCTGCGTCCCTGCGCGCCGGGCGAACTGGGTATCGTTCTCAGCCGCTATGACGGCGTGGGCGGCTACGATTGGATTGCGATTCCGCTCATTCCATATCTCTATTCGGTCGAGCGCCCGGAAGAGATTCCCTTATTCGCAGACACGAAAATGACGGCGTTCCTGCGCGATCAGTACCGCCGCAAATACCTTGAGGCAATCACACCCGATCGGGAAGATGGCAGCGCGCCGGGCGGAAATTGGTACGAACTGCTAGGGTCGGCGTACGATCGCACGCTGTACGGCTTCGAGATCGAAACCACTGCGGAGCAGGACCGTGCGTTGATTACGTACTACAACTCGCAGCCGAACGAGTCGCACTTTCATACCGTGTCGAGAAACTGCGCTGATTTCGCCAAGGACGTGATTAACTTTTACTACCCCAAGGCGCTGCATCGCAGCGTGATCGCCGACGTGGGCATTACCACGCCCAAGCAAATGGCGAAAACCCTGGTCAAGTTCAGCGGGCGGCATTCTGAACTGCGGCTTTCGCGTTTTGTAATTCCGCAGGTGCCGGGCAGTGTGGCGCGCAGCACGCCGGTTCACGGCGTGGTGGAATCGTTCCTGAAATCGAAGAAGTATTACGTGCCCAGCGCCGTAGTAAGCCCCATCTTCGCCGGCTGTGTTGCCGCGGTGTATGTGGGCACGGGCGCGGGCCGCTTTGATCCTGCGCATAACGCGCTGGTGTACAACGCGCAGCGGGACCTTGAGCCGCCTCTGGGGGCCGAGGATCGCCGCGCCTTTCAGAGCGAGTTAAGGCATCTGCTGGCATCCCAGACTTCTTCCGATGCCAAAGGCTACAAAGCCTGGGGACGGCTGCAGGGCAACGCCTCGCCAGGGTTGGACGCCGAAGGGAGGCCGTTGCTGCAGGTGAAATCAGGCGAGAATTTGGTGAGCGTGGGCATATCCGCCGAGAATATTCTGGAGGAAGGCGCCGTTCCCGAGCTGACCCAGCAACTTCTACAAGCACGGCTGCAACAAGAGTTGCGCCGCGGCGCGCCGCCGAAGGCTTCGGAGAGTGATATCGAGCGCGACTGGGAGTTGTTGCAGCAAGCGATGAATGGCGGTCCCGGGCCGGTTATCGCCAAGCTACCTTCTCGGGTATCGGAAACAGCCGTCTCGCCACGAGGCGGATTCAACACCGGCAACCGGCCCTGAAGCAAGGCGGGTAGGAACCCGCAGCGACGGCAATACTTTGCCGATCTTACTTCTTAGTTCATTGATTCCCGCTTATTGATTCTGTTGTGGCGGTTGGGGCATGGGCACTCCAGGCGGATACCCCGGAATCTGGCCGGGTTGGACCGGCTGCCCCGTCTGCTGCTGCTGCTGCATGATCAGTTGCCGCTGCTGCATCTCCTGCAAGAGCTGTTGCGGAGTCTTAACCCCCGGCTGCTCTGCCGGGGCGGCGGGTTGTTCCGCGTCGGCCGTTCCCTGATCGGTGTTCTCGTCGGCGGCAGCGGTGTCATCGGTCGCTTCGGCGTCGGTAGCGTCCGGCGCCGCATCGGCTGCGCCCAGGACGTTGCTCGCCTGGTTCACTCCGGGCTGCGGCTCAGAACTCGGGACGGTGTCTGTTCCGGTCTTTGCCACCAGCACGACCCGCGTCAGCAGATTGGCATCCGTCGGAGAACCCAGCAGGACATAGTTAAAGCGCGATCCGTTAAGCAGTTCCGCCATTACTTCCCGCGCGGGCGCGGGCCCAAGATGGATCACGACTCGCTCGGTCGCGCTGGCGGGAACTTCAATCTCCGCAGCCGTGTGTTTGCGAACCGCGCGCAGAATATCGCCGAGTGTGGAGTTGGGCGCGACAATCGTCAACTGTTCGTTCTCGTAGCTTACCTGGGGAGCAACCGGCGTAATGGAATCCAGTGGCACTTGCTGCACCGGCCCTTGCGGTCCGGAGGGCAACGGCGGCAGTTGCTGTTTTCGGGTCTTGCGTACGTGATGCGTGGCCTGGGTGTCGGCTCGACTCAGGACCGGCAGGCACAATGCACCCGCCGCCAGCAACCCTGTAAGTTTTAGCCCTGCTCTCATGCCATTCCTCTCAACCTTGGTTACTTTCGGGATATATATGGTGGATGCAATTCTAGCACCGCTGGAGGACCTTCATGAGTAGGCCGTCAAGCAGGAGCAGCGCCGTACCCTATAGAACGCATTGATCTTAAGCGCTTGCACCGGAATTTGACGTAATCGGAGTGGGGAGAATGTGCAATTACTTGCAGTTGCAGGGATTTCGTAGGATACAATTTTGCCTGTCGAAGAAAGCATGGTGGACACCATTTGGTCTAGGACAAACGAGGCGCGGGTCCGCGCCCGTTACCGAAACCGAACCCTTCTTGCGTGCTTTGCCGCGACCTTGTTTACGTTTTCCGCCCAGACCGCCCGGGCCGAGAATTGCCTCAGTTCCAGCGAGATGGATGCCGCGACGCGCACATCTCTTCTGACGACGGCCCAACTCGATTTCGAACTTGTCGCCAAAGGCGATTCGGCGGCGCTTCGACAAAACGGCATCCCCAGCGTGTCCGGCGATTTCAGCGGCATCGAGGCCAGCGTCAAGGCTAATCATTCTGCCTTGGCCGGCTCCAAGGGTACTCCACGCCCGGCGTTTCTCCTGGTAGCCGAAGGGACAGCCCCCGTTCCGCACGCGGAATTTTTGTGTGGAGTCTTTGGCAAGAACGGGCAGACCTCGGACAGCGCTGTTTTTTATCTGGACAACCTGCCTCCCGGCAAGTATGGCATCGTAATCCTGGACGCGCCCACTCGCGGCGGCGCGCGCACGGTTTCCCTGATTCTGCTGCAGCAGGGCGCGGACTGGAAGCTTGCCGGACTGCAAATCGGGGCGAGGCAGGCTGCCGGCCACGATAGCGATTGGTTCGCAACTCGCGCTCGCGAGTTCAAGGACAAGGGCGAGATGCACAACGCGTGGCTCTACTATCTCGAAGCGCGGAGCCTGATCTCTCCCCTGCCGTTTATGAGCACGGCCGCTACCGACAAGCTTTACGACGAGTCGCAGAAAATGCAGCCTGCCGATATTCCGGCGGATGGCAAGCCGGCAGCTCTGGCAGCCGGAACCGCAACTTACAAGCTCACCGCGATGTTTCCCGACGCCGTCGGCAACGACCTCGGCTTGATCGTGAAGTATCAGGGAAACGATATCGCCAACAGCAACCAAACGTATCAGATCAACGTTGCAGTGATGAAAGCTCTCGTGGCGAAGTTTCCCGAACTGAGAGACGCATTCGCCGCCGTCGTTGTGCGCGCCGTGGATCCGGGCGGCCACGACTTTGGCACGCTGCTGGCGATGAAGGATATCAAGTAGCGGGACCGGCTTTCAGTTAAAACCAGTCTGATCCAGGCGGCATTCTTTTGGATCTTTGTCGTCGCGCAGGCC
>JBAVAV010000172.1:0-4629 GCA_049585895.1 Candidatus Sulfotelmatobacter sp.
GGCTTATGGGCGGACGATTCCAGGAATTTCCGCCGCAACGATCCCGATTCCAACGGCTGCGCCTGCGGCTGTTCTCCCCGGGCCGGTGGTAGAGGCGAAGACAACGCCTCAGTAGTGCCCGAAGGCAATCAAGAAAAAATCTGTCATCTGCCGTCGCGGCCGTTCACCGATAAAACGGTAATCGTGTTCCCGGTGAGCGCTCCGACAATTGTGGCCCGCTCGCCTGCCACGCGCTTCAGGGACGGCAGAGCTCCTTCCAACAGATACGTTTTATCTCCGGCAATGAGAGCAAATTTTTCGCCGCTATGCACGCACGCCCGGGTGCAGTCGGCAGCGGCCGCGCCGATCTTTGCCGAATGTTTCGGGCCACAGTGCCCGTCGGTAATCATTCCCTCATAGGTTTGCGGGGCTGAGACTTCGGCGGCTTGCGCGGAGTCTATCTCAATAAAAGCCAGAGTGACGACTCCCAAGGCAGCCAGCGCTAGTGCGAGCCCACAGGCGACGCCGGCGCACAGTGTAACGATTTCAATCCACAGGCGGTTTGCTTTCATGCGAGTTGGTGTCTCCTTTCGACGGGATGGTTGCCTTAGTTGCACTCAGAAATAAAGAAGAGAAGAGCTACAGCATGGTGAGCATCCAGCAACTTGCCTACCACGCTTCAGCACAGGACTTGGAAAGACCTAACTTTGTGATAAACCGGGAGTTGTGGAGATTACACCATGCTTGAGGCAGTTTCCGCTTTGAAGCTACGCTGGGAAGAAAGTTCCTGATGCTCGTTAAGTAACTTCCGGTAACCTCGATATCGGTGCTGCGCCGCGTTTCCCACCGGCGCCGGTCTACAGTTTCTTCCGCCCACTATCTACAGGTTCCCACCGCCCCTGATGTGGGTGCCTTCAGCATCTCAAAAGAAAAGAAGTGATTCGCCCGCGCGACTGCTGAACTCATCATTGAAGTTGATCAACGGATCGTTCTCCGGGTGAAAAGCCATCACAAGGTTTCTTGGAGGATGCCCCATGCACGCTTTCCGATTTCTGAACGTAGCGATTCTCTCTGTGCTGGTCGCGACTTCGGCCGCCCTCTATGCACAGGACGAAAAGCAACAAGAAGAAAAACCCGCGCGGCAGGAAGAACCAAAGCCGCAACCGAAGCACGACGAAGCTCGCCCCGCTCGCCAGGATGAAGCCAAGCCTGCGAAAACGGAGAAGCAGGAAGCAAAACCGGGGAAAATGGAATCTCGCGATCAGGTCAAGACCGAGCAACGAGACCATCCTGAGCAGGCCCGGCCAGCGGGCAAGAGCGCACGCATTCCCGACGACAAGTTTCGGGCTCACTTTGGCCACAGCCATACCTTCAAAGCGAGAACGGTGATCGTGGAAGGTCAGCCGCGCTTTCAGTACGGCGGATACAGCTTCACACTGGTTGATGCCTGGCCCGTAGGCTGGGCGTATACCGACGATTGCTACATCGACTATGTCGATGGAGAGTATTTCCTGTTTGATCTGCTCCATCCCGGTGTGCGTGTCGCCGTTTTTGTTGTGATGTAGGTCGTGATGTTAGCTCCACAATTCGTCCGGAAGAAGTGGCCCTCTTGAGCTGGATAATCCAGTTCTACCGGATTTCCTCGAGAGGGCCTTCAATTTTAGTAACGAACGACGTCACTGCGGATGCTGGCCGAGAGTTCATCCTGCTAGACTCGCTGAAATGAAAGCCCTGGTCATCACCAGCCTATCGGGACCGGACGCGCTTGCTGTCCAGGATGTTCCCGAACCGTCGCCGCAGTCGGATAAAGCAATCGTCCGCGTTGCCGCCGGCGGCCTCAACTTTGCCGACGTGATGACCACGCAGGGTGGCTATCCCGGAACACCGCCGCCACCGCTGGTTGCCGGGCGCGAATTCGCCGGCGTCGAAGAAAGCAGCGGCCGCCGCGTCATGGGATACGCCCAGTGGGGCGCCTTCGCCGAAGAGATTGCGGCCAATTCTGGTCTGCTTTGGCCTGTCCCCGGCGACTGGAACGATGAACAGGCCGCAGCCTTTCCAGTCAACTATTTCACCGCCTATCTTGCCTATTGGCAGGCGGGCATGACCGGACCGCCGGTGGTCAGCGAACACGCCGGTCCGAACAACGGCCGCAGGCGCAGCGTGCTCATTCATGCCGTCGCCGGAGGCGTTGGCACCGCGGCGGTTCAGATCGGCCATATCCTCGGCGTGGAAACACTCGGGACCTCATCCTCCGACGAAAAACTGGCGCGCGTGAAAGCTCTCGGCCTGGAACACGGCATCAACTACAAACAGCGCGACTACGAAGAAGCCGTGAAAGATCTCACCCGCGGCGAAGGCGTCGACGCCGTCTTTGAAATGCTGGGCGGCGAGCACACCGCGAAAAGCCTGCGCTGCCTGCGCGATTTCGGACGCGTCATCCAGTACGGCAGCGCGGCCGGCCAGCCGCCGCAACTCGACCTGCGCGCCATGTACGCCAAGTCGGCCATCCTGCAAGGCTTGTGGTTGACGTATCTTTCTAGCAAGCGTGACATCATGGACGCCGCTTGGAGCCGGCTCTCCGAATGGATAGCGCAGCGCAAGCTGACCCCGCAGATCGGTCAGGTATTTCCGCTCGCCGAAGCCAAGGCCGCGTATAAATTGCTGCAACACGGCGGGAACTACGGCAAGGTTGTGCTGAAGATTTGAACATTGCGCAACCGCCTTGGTCATTGCGCAAACATCTGTTCTGTCCGCTGGCGCGTGTTCCAACCTTGCCAACGCGTGCTGAGTTGCGAGCGGCGCATCTCCTATAAGATTGTCCTTCCGTCGTTATCAAAGCAACGATATCAAAGCAACGTGCGGCCCATGAACAGACTGTTGCGGTTCTTCCGTCCCTCGCATCAGCACACGGCATTTTCCGCCACGCTGCTGCTGATGGGAACGGTGATGCTTTCGCGGGTGATCGGCTACGTCCGCGAGGCTTACATCGCTTATGCTTTCGGCGCCGGCGGACAGACTGACGCTTACGTCGCCGCCTTCACTCTGCCCGACTGGCTCAACTACATCGTGGCCGGGGGCGCGGCTTCGATTACGTTTATCTCGATCTATACGCGCTTTCTCGCCGAAAAGCGCGATGGCGACGCGAAACAGACATTCTCGATCATCATCACGGTGATGACCGCGGTGATGGTGGCGGGAACGATCGTGGCCGAGATTTTTGCGCCGCAGTTTGTGCGCTGGATGTTTCACGGCTTCTCGGCGCAGCAGATCGAGCTGTGCGTCTACCTGACGCGCGTTCTGCTCCCGGCGCAGATTTTCTTTTACGTGGGCGGAGTGGTTTCGGCCGTGCTGCTCTCGCACCGGCTGTTTCTGTTTCCCGCGCTGGGGCCGCTGCTCTACAACGTGTTCATCATTCTCGGCGGTGTGCTCGGCGGACGGCATCTGGGAATCGCGTCGCTGGCTTATGGCGCGCTGGCGGGGAGTTTGGTTGGACCATTTCTGGCCAGCGTGATTGGCGCGGCTCGCATTGGAACTGGTTACAAGCCATCGTTTGACATTAGCAACCCTGCCTTTCGGGAGTGGGTGCGGCTCTCGGTTCCTCTGATGCTGGGCGTTTCGCTGGTCACCGCCGATGACTGGATTCTGCGGCATTATGCGGCGAGCGGCGTGGGCGACATCGCGCGGCTGAATTATGCCAAGCGCTTGTTCGCCGTGCCGATTGCGGTGCTCGGTCAGGCTACCGGGCAGGCCTCACTGCCATTTTTTGCGCGGCTGTTCAACGAGAAGCGGCTGCGGGAGTTTGCCGGGACCGTGAACGATTCGGTGTACCGCGTGTCGGCTGCGTCGTTTCTGGCTACGGGATGGATGATGGCGGCCGCGCTGCCGCTGATCGATCTGGTCTACCGGCGCGGACGATTTCTTTTCTCTGACACCCAGACTACGGCAGTTTATTTCTTCTGGTTCTCGCTCTCGCTGGCGCTGTGGGCGGCGCAGGGACTGTATGCGCGGGCGTTCTACGCGGCCGGCGATACCTGGACGCCCATGGTTGCGGTCACCGTGATTACGGCCGCGTCGCTGCCGATTTATTCGGTGCTGTTCCACAAGTTCGGGGTGGTGGGGCTGGCGCTCGCGTCCGATATTGGGATTGGAGCGAACCTGCTGGCACTGGCGTTCCTGCTGCATTACCGCAAACTGGTTTCGCTGGGCGGGATGCGCTGGGGAGAACTGGGCAAGTCGCTGTTGACGGCGGTGGTGGCGGGCGCGGTCAGCTTTGAAGTGGCGAAGGTCGTGCCGCTGCCGGCCTCGGGCCACGGCAGCCGGGCCGCCGACTTGCTGCAACTGGCGCTAATCTCGGTGACCTGGGCGGCGGCGGCGGCGGGCGGCCTGTGGCTGCTGCGGTCGCAGTTGCCCGGTGATCTGCGGCGGCGGAAGGCGACGGCTTCTCCCGGCGTGGCGGAGGGAGGGAGCACGGAGATCTTGGGGTCGGGGACGCAGCCGTAGGGATGGATTCCCCCAGCGAGAAATATTTGCGGTGCCGCGTAGATGGGGTCGGTTCACTGGTCGAGAACCCTAAGGATTGAACCTAGCCCCACCCCTCCCCCCACTCCGACGGCCGGTTTGGAATCATCGACTTAGCGCGAAATTCGTCGT
>JBAVAV010000173.1:0-3714 GCA_049585895.1 Candidatus Sulfotelmatobacter sp.
CGCCGGCAAACAGCGAGATGCCAATATCCATCGCCTCTTTCAGCTCCGCCGGCAACTCCGGCAACATCGATAAACAGCCGGAGACATGAAACCCGCCAATGCACACGGGCACGCCGGCCGCGCGTAAAGGCCGTGCGATATCCATTGCCCGCGGATACTGATTCGACTGCACCCCGACCAATGCCACCAGTCCGCGGCCGCCCCGAAGCTGCCGCGCGATGCGCTCGGGCCGGATGCGGGTGTTGGTTTCGTCGAAGGCGCTGATAACGATGTCCACGTCATCGCCCAGCACGCGGCGTTGCTGGCAGTCGAGTGCCAGGCCATTCAGCACAGCCAGCGTGTTGGAAGGAATGGCGGAGCGAAACCACTGGATCACATAGCCGTCGTCGTCGTAGTGCGACGGCTTGATCAGTATCAGCGAGAATTGTTGCCGCGCTTGCCCTGTTTTCGCTTGCCCCATAGAAGCCAGTCAGCTTCCTCGGAGTGAGAAACCCCGATGTGCCAGCAGCATACCACGATGCCGCAGGCTCGCAGGAACATGGCCGGAGCAGCGCCGGAAGCCGGTGGGCATGGTGAAGCTCGATTGACTCGCGCAGCATGGCCCCCTAAGATCGTAGCGCCCGGACGAACCCTTCCCGTGATTGGCCAAACCATCTCGCATTACCGCATCGTCGAGAAGTTGGGTGGCGGCGGCATGGGCGTAGTCTACAAAGCCGAGGACATCAAGCTCAGCCGCTTTGTCGCTCTTAAATTCCTGCCCGATGAAGTGTCCAGAGATCCGCAGACACTCAGCCGTTTTCAGCGCGAGGCCAAGGCCGCTTCTGCTCTGAATCATCCCAACATTTGTACGATCCATGAGATTGATGAGCAGAACGGTCAGACCTTCATCGTCATGGAATTCCTGGATGGCATGACATTGAAGCATCGCATCAGCGGCCGCCCCATGGACCTCGAAATCGCAGTGCCTCTGGCGATCGAGATCGCCGATGCGCTCGACGCGGCCCACAGCGAGGGTATCGTTCACCGCGACATCAAGCCGGCCAATATCTTCATGACCAAGCGCGGGCATGCCAAGATTTTGGATTTCGGACTGGCCAAAGTGACCCGCACAATAAGTAGCGAGATGCAACCGCCCGAAGTCACCGCGGCAATGACCGCGGTCAGCGAAGAGCACCTCACCAGCCCCGGAGCCACGTTGGGAACCGTGGCCTACATGTCTCCGGAGCAGGTGCGGGCCAAAGAACTCGACGCTCGGACCGATTTGTTTTCCTTTGGCGTGGTGCTCTATGAAATGATGACAGGCACTCTCCCCTTTCGCGGCGAGAGTTCGGGACTCATTTTCGACGGTATTTTGAATCGGGCGCCCGTGGCGCCAGTGCGATTGAATCCCGATCTACCTTTGGACCTCGAAAGAATCATCAACCGCGCGCTGGAGAAAGACCGCGAACTGCGCTATCAGCATGCCGCCGACATGCGCTCCGAATTGTTGCGGCTGAAACGGGACACGGAAACAGGAAGAGTGGCGGCGGCCGGTTCCAGCTCTGTAGTAGCAGCGCAGGAGATTGTGCTGCCCGAGGTCGCCGCTACACCGCCGCCAGCCTCGGGCTCGGTGCAGGCCATCCCTGCGCTGTCGTCCTCGGCGGCCGCCACCGCCTTCGAGCCTCCTGCACCCGGGCGGAAAAATGTCTGGAGACAACTTATTCCCATTGCCGCTGTCCTTATTGCGGCGGCAATTGCAGGTGCGTTTTATTACCACTCACGCTCATCAAAACGCCTTACCGATAAAGATACGATTGTCCTCGCTGACTTCGCCAACACCACAGGTGATTCCGTATTCGACGACACACTGAAACAGGCGCTTGCAGTGGATCTTCAGCAGTCGCCTTTCTTGAACGTGCTTTCAGATGAGAAAGTGGGCGAGACGATGAAGTTGATGAATCGCTCTCCTCACGATCGGCAAACGCAGGATGTGGCGCGGGAAATTTGTCTGCGCACCGGAAGCAAGGCTATGCTCGCGGGCTCGATTGCAGCCCTGGGCAGCCATTTCGCCATCACTCTGAAAGCGGTCAACTGTCAAAGCGGGGACTCCTTGGGCGCCGCCGAGGGAGAAGCGGACAGCCGGGAGAAGGTGCTCGCCGCTCTTGGTCAGGCGGCGACCGAGTTGCGCGGCAAGTTGGGCGAGTCCCTGGCTTCGATCCAAAAGTTCGACAAGCCTCTGGAGCAGGTGACCACCTCATCGCTGGAAGCCTTGAAAGCGCACAGCGAAGCGGGAAAAATCATTAACCAAAAGGGCGATATGGACGCCCTGCCGTTTTTGAAGCGCGCAGTGGAACTCGATCCAACCTTTGCTGAAGCCTACCTGGATCTCGGAACTTCATATAGCAACCTCGGCCAGAACAGCCTTGCGCGGGAAAATTACAAGAGGGCGTACGAGCTAAGTGATCGCGTAAGCGAACGTGAAAAGTATGAGATCGCGACGTCTTACTATCAGACCGTCACAGGGGAACTGGATAAAGCAGCCCAGCAGTATGAGCTTTTGATCCACGACTATCCGCGCGACCCCTCAGCCCACAACAATCTCGGGGTCCTTTATCTGACTTTAGGTCAGTACGAGAAAGCGGCAACGCTGATCCGTGAAGAAATGGCGCTTGACCAGCAGAACGCCGCAGTTTACGCCAATTTGGCACTTTCATACCTGGCGTTGAATCGGCTGGATGAAGCCAAAGCAACCCTCGACCAGGCAGTCGCACGCAAGCTCGATGTATATTCTCTCCGAATTGCAATGTATGATCTGGCATTTCTGCAGAACAACTCTGCGGCAATGAAGGAGCAGTTGGATTGGGCACAAGACAAGCCGGGTGTGGAGGATTACTTTCTGTTCCTCGAGTCAAGTACCGATGCGTACCATGGCCGGGTGCAAAAGGCACGCGAGTTCACCCGTCGGGCAATGGACTCTGCGATGCGCAATGACGCAAAGGAAGTCGCTGGCAATTATGAAGCGTATGCGGCCGGTCGTGAGGCTGAATTCGGCGATGCGGCGCAGGCGCGTCAACAGGCTGCGGCGGCGGTGGCGCTGTTTCCCACAGGCCAGGATGTACGGATATGGTCTGCGCTGGCCCTGGCTCAAATCGGCGATGATCGTGAAGCGCAGAAGATAGTGGCCCGGCTAAATGATGATTTTCCTCACGACACCTTTTTGCAACAGTATTGGCTTCCATCCATTCGCGCGACGATTGAAGTGTCCCATGGCAATCCCTCCAAAGCGATTGAACTCCTGCAGGTCGCTCGTCCTTACGAATTAGGCGGATTCGGGAGCGCGCCCCTGATTCCCGCTTTTGTTTGCGGCCAAGCCTTTCTGCAGCAGAAAAATGGACAGGCCGCGGCTGCAGAATTCCAGAAAGTGCTCGACCATTCCGGCATTGTCCTGAACTGGCCATTCGGGGCCTTGGCGCGTCTGCAATTGGGCCGCGCATACATTTTGGCGGGCGACCCCGCGAAGGCAAGGGCCGCATATCAGGACTTCTTCGCCCTTTGGAAAGATGCCGACCCCGGCATCCCCATCCTGAAGCAGGCCAAAGCCGAGTTTGCCAAATTGCAGTAGCGCCCGGCAAGTGAGCGCAGCCTTTGGTGTCCGAAATAGGCGATGGTTAGTACGCTGACCTTAGAACGCCCCGCCGCCGCCCCCTCCAAACCCTCCGCCCGAGAAGCCTCCCC
>JBAVAV010000174.1:0-4202 GCA_049585895.1 Candidatus Sulfotelmatobacter sp.
GTTCAGCGCCACCACGCGCATGCCTTTGTGGAAGCTGTGTACGCCCTCGCCCACTTCCTCAATCACTCCGGCCAGTTCGTGGCCAAACAGCGCCGGAGGCACGATCATCCGCGCGTGATAGCCGCGCTGGTAGACTTTCAGGTCGGTGCCGCAGGTCAGCGCCACCTGCACCTTGACCAGAACCTCTCCCTTTTCCACGCGAGGGATGGGTACGCGTTCAATCTTGAGGTCTTCTTTGCCGTACAGGACGGCAGCCGTCATTTTTCCATTCACAACTTGTTTCCTTGCTTACTTCTTTCCCGGGACTTACTATCCCCGGAAACACCAGGCTGAATCACGATCTTCATCGATGAAGGTTGCGGATGCGCCGCCAGCTCGAAAGCCTTTGCACTTTCCTGCAGCGGAAGGCGATGGCTGATCAGACGTTCCAGGTCGATCTCCCGGTTCATCACAAAACGCACCGACTCCTCCTGCAAATCCACCGACGCGCTGTAGGAGCCGACCAGCGTCTTTTCCTCCACGCAGATAGCCGCCGGGTCGATAACGACTTCCCCACGCTGTGTCTGCGCAAATAACAGAACCCGTCCCCCCGGACGCGCCGCATCCATGGCAGGCCCGATCATGGCGTTGCTGCCGACCGCGAGTATCACCGCGTCGGCTCCCCGCCCTTCTGTCCGCTCGCGCAACACTTTTGTCGCATTGCTGCGCGAAGCGTCGATCGTGCTCTCTAATCCGAAGCTTTCTGCTATTTTAAGCCTCTCAGGATACAAATCGGAAGTTATTACCGTGGCCCCTGCCCGCTGCGCCAGGACACTGAGTATGATGCCGATGGGACCCTGGCCGATCACCAGGACGGTCTCGCCTTTTCCCAGCCGCAGCGCTTCAATCCCTTTCATACAGGTGTTGACCGGCTCGACAAAACAGGCCTGCTCAAACGAAATGCCATCCGGAATGTGGACCGTCCCTTGTTGCACGATCCATTTCATTACGCGAACATATTCGGCAAAGCCTCCGCCCGATGGTTCAAATCCCGCCGTGCAGCCGACCTGCTTGTAGGTGGAGCACTGGGCAAACGTCTTATGCCGGCAGTAGTAGCACGACCGGCAGGGGATGTGATGAAAAACCACGACGCGGTCGCCGGACTGGAACTCGTTCACACCCGCGCCCACAGCGGCGACCACTCCGGCAATCTCGTGGCCGAAGATGCGCGGCGCGGAATGCGAGCCGGTGGCGATCTTTTTAAGGTCGGTGCCGCACACGCCGCAGGTGTGCACCCGCAGCAGCAACTCCCCGGCGCCAATCTCCGGCACGGGGACTGTTTCCAGTCGAACGTCATTTACCCCGCGGTAAACCGCTGCCAGCATGGTCGATGGAATCGACTGCTTACGTTCATCGGTGGCGAGCTGTCCGGCAATGGCCATGTTGTCTTATGCTTTTGGATGCGGCTTGCTGCCTCTCCGTTTCAATGGGGCAAGCCGGTCGTTCAAACCAGCAGGGAACTCGCCACCTACCGGCTGCCCCCCGCCCGCGGATCGGAATTGGTGAACTGTATCTGCACCGTCATCGAATCCAGGTACGGCGAATCCAGCGGCGTGAAGTGATACGCCTTCACCTGCAACACGACGTAGAAGCCGTCGACCTTGATGATTCGCCTGGCGTCCACCGGAACCACCGCATAGTGGGAAGGGTTCAGCCACCACAGATTATTCTTCGGGTCTTGTTTCGGGTCTACCCTCGTGTCAGGCTTCGGCTCATTCTTAAGACCCTCCGAAGACCCCTGCGAAGCCAGCAGGATGTTGTCGTAAATGCCGTGGCGCAAATCCGCCAGCTTCACCTGCCACGACGTAATGCTGTTGTCGCCGGTCGGCCCCAGAGGAACTATGGAAAACACATAGCGGTCCACGCCCCGCGTGTCTTTGATGCGCTCGCGATACGCGGGGTTCCGAGCATCGAGCTTGGCCTCGAAGCTCTCCTCGGTTATACGCGTTGCGCCGTGGCGAAAGCTTTCCGCGTAGAGGGCTTCCGGCGCCTGCTGCGCTGGGAGCGCAGAAGTCAACAAAGAAACAAACAAGCAGCCCAACGCGGTTCTGAGGAGTCGATTCATCACTTGGCGGCATTCCATTTGGCGGCGCGTGCTCCGGTAGCATCCGCATCCTGCGCGGAACTCTGACTGACCCGCTCCAGATAAGCGCACAGTGCCCGTGCCGCAAGGCGGCTGTTTCTTGCCAGCTGCACCAGCTTGGCCCACAGCCAGGGACGTACCACGGCGAAAAGCACGAACCTGGCAGTATCAAATTCTCCGTCTGCGCCGATAAATCGCTGCATGGGCGGCATGGCGAAGTCGCTCTCATCAGAAATCGCCTTCACCGCGGCAAAGCGCACGCCGCGCGCCTGCGCCCCGCGAGCCACCGCCGCCGCCTCCATATCCGCCGCTAACGCACCGTAGGATGCTGCCAACTGCACTTTCTCTTTCGGGCTGGCGATGGTTCCGACAGTCACCAATGTTCCGTGACCTTCGCCCGTGTCCACCCTGCTCCCGTCCCGCGCGTCCAGCACTTGCCTCGGCGTCACAATGTCGCCGGCCTTCAAAGCCGGTTGCAGCGCCCCCGCGAAACCTGCTGAATAAACGATCGCCGGGTCGTACAAAGCAATGACAGCCTCCGTCGCCCGGCGCGCCGCTTCCGCGCCAATGCCGCCGCAAATCAGTACGGCGTCGCCATTCTCATAGAACTTGAAGCTGCGTCCCGCGTACTCTCTTTCACGCCTCGCCCAGGCGCCAATCAGCGGCTTGACTTCGCGTTCGAGCGCAGCCACGATCGCGGTTCTAGACATACCCGTTTGTTCGGAACCATTCCACCGCGCGGCGCAGCGCGTCTTGTGCGGGCACGATCTTCCATCCCAGTTCCCGCTCGGCCTTGTCGGAGCTGGCCCACATTTTCTTCCGGCCCATGCGCACGGTATCGATGGTCGCGCGCGGCTCGCGGTGACGGAGACGGCCGGTCACCGTTTCATCCACCACGCCGGCCATGTAAGCGAACAGGTAGGGCAACTTCACCTTCGGCGAAGGCAGTCCCGTGATTTTCGCCAGTTTGTCGAGAATCTGCTTCAACGTCAGATTCTCGCCGCCCAGAATGTAGCGCTCGCCGCTTTTCCCTTTCTCGAGCGCCGTTACGTGTCCGCGCGCGCACTCTCGAACGTCCACCAGATTCAATCCTGTTTCCACATATGCTGGGAACTTGCGCTTCAGGAAGTCGAGTACGATCCGTCCCGTCGGCGTAGGCTTCACATCCCGCTCGCCGACCGGCGTTGTCGGATTCACCGTCACCACATGCATCCCGCTGCGGCCCGCTTCAAGAGCCGCCTGTTCGGCCATGAATTTCGAGCGCTTGTAGTGCCCGATCATGTCGGCCAGCCCGACCGGCGAATCCTCGTCCGCTGGGTGCCCGTTGCGGGTAAAGCCGATGGTCGCTACGCTCGACGTGTACACCATGCGCCGCACGCCATTCTTGCGCGCCGTTGCCAGAATCGCCCGCGTGCCGTCTACGTTCGAGCGGTATATCTCAGAAGGATCTCGCACCCACAGCCGGTAGTCTGCCGCCACGTGAAACACGGTATCGCATCCGGCCATGGCTTTCTCCAGCGATGCCGAATCGCGCAAGTCCCCGGTAGCCGTTTCCGCGTTGAGCCCTTCCAGATTCTTCAGGTTGCTGGTTGGCCGCACCAGCAGCCGCAAGTCCGCGCCCTGGTCCGACAGAGCACGAGCAACATGCGAGCCGAGAAATCCTGTCGCGCCGGTGAGGAAAGTTAGCATTTAGCAGAAAGACAGATGTCAACTGCGACGACGGCGCCTTGACACGCGGGATGTTGGTCTTAGCGCTTTCTCTGGCCGGCCGCTAATGCGTCGCGATGCCCGCGTTGTATTGAGGATGCCGCGCAGGGCGTCGTTGACCGCATCTTCCGTGGGAAACGCCTCCGCCACATCCGGCTCAAGCAGAACCACGTTTGTGCCCTTTCGGTACGGCTCGTAGTACCTTCCCCGCATTCCACCCTTCATCGAGGCAAAGTCGTACTCGGGCCGCATGTCGTCGTTACTTCGCTGTTCAATGGTCTTCTTCATAAAACCTTCTCTCGCTGCGAGTTACCGGCCGTGCGCTGATGATCCGAATTGTCTCCTGCTTTTCAACATGTGCGACCACCAGAAT
>JBAVAV010000175.1:0-4788 GCA_049585895.1 Candidatus Sulfotelmatobacter sp.
AACTGACCTTGATCTTGTGACGCAGCACGATCAAGGCCTAAGCCGTCGAGTTGGCAGACTCGGCGGCTTTCTTATTTGTCCCGCAGCCTGCGGATTGTGGGCGAGCCAGCCACGCGGTCAATTTCGCGCACGCTTGTTCCCAGATGATCGAAAAATGCGAAGCGCGGCGCAACGCCGTCCAAAGGTTGGAGGCGCCAGTCCTGGCGAGGCCGCGTGTATAATTTTGCCAGTGCGCCCGTAGCTCAGCTGGATAGAGCGAACGCCTCCGGAGCGTTAGGTCGGGAGTTCGAATCTCTCCGGGCGCACCAGATTTCTTCTTTCACCTCAAATGTTTGCGCTGCCTTTTCGCCTTTTACCATTTCCCGCTCGATTTTGACTGTGTCCAGCATTGTGCCTTCGGACTATTCCAATCGCCTGAACGAATGGCGTAATGAGGCGTTTACATTTACAACCTGGTCAATAAGTGCGGAGCCGCCGCTAGGCCAACTGCGGCTTCTGGCAGTACAATACCGTCGCTCCACCACAGGGACACCTTACGCTCCGTTTGCATAAATCTCCATCCAGGAGCACGAGAAAATGAAACACCGAATCGGCATAAAGACAAAGATTGTCATCTGCCTCCTCTGGCTCATCGGTTCTCTGGCTGTCGCTCAGAAGCCCGGTGAATCCTCACGCGGGAACGAGGGTCTACTGATTGCGCTGGAGAATGCCTGGAATCAGGCACAGTTGCATCACGATTCGAAGGCACTGGCAGGTTTGGTGGCTGATACCTTCATCAGCACGGACAATGACGGTGTTTTTATGGACAAGGCTCAGTTCCTCAGTGACAACATGGACCTCTCCTACGCTCCAAGCCTCATGACAAACAAGGACGAGCGGGTCTTCTTATATGAAAACGTGGCTGTGGTAACTGGAATCTATCACGCCAAGGGGCTAAACAAAGGTAAGCCCTTCGATCATTATGGGCGATTCACGGACACTTGGACCTATTTGAATGGCAAATGGCTGTGCGTCGCCAGTCATACAAGCGCTCTCAAAAAATAGCATCTTGGGAATTATCGGCCTTCCGGGCTAGTTCACGGCGTTCCCCGCTGGCTACAGTGGACAACTCGAACCTTGAACCAGAGCTAAAGCGTCCAGCCTTGGGTTCCCCTCGTCCCCTAAAATGTATGTAACTTCCTTCGATCTGCAGCGTACTGCTTTATGGACGCCAAGAGGAACAAGGCGATGCGACCGCAGCCCCGCGAGGGCGAAACCAGTCAGATGGAGGGGCGGGATTTGGAGAGCGTAATAGAGCGCGCGCAGGGTCACGATGCCGAGGCCCTGGGGGAGATCTATCGCCGCTACGTCCGGCGCGTATTCGGATTGTGCCGTTACATGCTGGACTCACGGGAGAGCGCAGAGGATGCCACCAGCGAAGTCTTCCTCAAGCTGCAGCGCTCCATCGAGAGCTACGACGGTTCGATACCGTTCCCCAGGTGGCTGCTACGGGTGGCTGGCAACCAATGTATTGACGCTTTGCGGCGCCGGCGGCGTGGACGGCAGGTAATTGTGGAGGTTGAAGATGGAGCCGCGGTCATCGAGGCGGCCAGTTCGGAGCCGTCGCCCCTGCGCGCTGTAATCAGCACGGAAGAGAGGGCGCAGGTGCGGGACAGCATCGGACGCCTGCCGGAGAACTATCGCGTGCCGCTGGTCCTCCGCTATTACAGCGAACTGAGCTACGACGAAATCGCACAGCAGTTGAGCCTGGAGAGGAACTATGTGGCGGCGCTGATATTTCGGGCCAAGCAGGAGCTGCGCCGGAAACTGGTCCACAGGAGCAAGTGATCATGGGATGTTATTCGGAACAGACCTGCGCCCTCGCCGTGGACGGCGAACTGGCGGTGGACGAGTCGCGGCGCCTGCGAGACCACCTAGCCACGTGCCGGCGCTGCCGGGAGCTAGTGGACGCATTGCGCGCTGAGAACCGTGTTCTGAGCGAAAGTCTGCACGAGCTTCCGGAAGAAGCAGGCAGCCCGGCCGGCTTCTCCCCTCTCCGCTGGTCCTGGGTGTGGCGCGACCTGGCGGTGATGGCCGCGGTGCTGGCGCTAGGTTCGATCGTTTCCGTTTGGTTCGATGAGCTGAGTATTCCGGCAGCGCTGGAGTGGTTCAATCCGTTCAGTCCAAGCGGCTTCACGAACCTCATGTTCAACCTTTCCTACTACTTTGCACACGGAGGTACTGCCATGCTGACTGAGTATGCTGGTGTGGTTGGGGGTCTGTTTTTGCTATCGCTGTTGGGCGGCAGCGCACTGCTGCTGGCACGCCGCGGGCGGCTACCCAAGCCTGGCTTGCGCCTGCTGATCGTGCTGCTTATGTTGTCGCTGCCCAGCTTTGCCCTGGAGCGGCGCCACGGGGAGTTCGTCACCGTACCGGCGAGCGAGACTGTGGACGACACCCTTTTGGCCACTGGCAACACCGTGCGCGTGGAAGGCGTGGTCAATGGGGACTTGCTGGCTTTTGGCGGGACCGTGGAAGTGCGTGGCACAGTCAAGGGCGATCTGGTAAGTTTTGCCAAGAGAATCGTGGTCAGCGGAAGCGTGGAAGGCAGCATCTACAGCTTTTCGCAGTCGCTCGACCTGGACGGGCAATTGGGTCACAGCATCTACGGCTGGGTGCAATCCTTGCGGGTGGATGACCGGGGCCACGTGGGCTACGGTATCGTAGTTGGCGCCGGCGACGTCAGCCTCGAGGGCGACGTGAAGCGCAGCGTGAACATCTTCACCAGCAACGCCGATGTGAGCGGCACTATCGGCCGCGATCTGACCATGTCCGGAGGCAGCCTGACGCTGACTAACACGGCCCGGGTCGGTGGCAACTTGAGCGCTCACGTGCACCAACTGAAAGAGGTGCACATCGCCGACGGCGCGACCATTGCGGGCCAACGTGACATCCAGATGCAGGTGAGGAAGAGCCAGTTCACGCGCCCCAGATTCTACTTCCACCAAGCTGTCTGGTTCGCTTCCGCCATGCTCGTGGGATGGCTGGGCCTGGTTCTGTTTCCCGGCTTCTTCCGGGCCACGACTCAGGCGGTGGGCTCAGGCTGGCGCAGCCTCGGGCTGGGGGTTGCGGTTTTGGCGGGCGCGCCGGTGGCCATGGTAGTGGTAGCCATCACGCTGATTGGCATCCCGATCTCGCTTATGTTGTTCGCGGCGTATCTGGCTGCGATCTACCTGGCGAAGGTTTGGGTTGGAGCCTTCCTGGGGCGGATACTTCTGAAGCCCTCGGGAGCCACGAAGGGCGATTGGTTGCTGGGACTCCTGGTGGGCCTGTTGATCCTGACCATTGTTGGGTTCATCCCCTATCTTGGCGGGCTGGTCCGCTTGGGTGTGGTTTGCCTGGGTTTGGGAGCGTTTGCCGGGCAGCTTTATCGGGCGTCACGACCGGCAATAACGGCCTGAAGGGACCTGCTTGAGGGGGAGCCGAACGCAATGAGAGAGGCGTCTATCGACTAGGACTTGGCTGAAGAAGAAGTCAAGCTGCTTCCGCTTGAGTTCTCGGATTTGGAGATCGAATCCTGAAGAACTGTACAGAGCCATCAGAATAACCGATATCAAATCTATGACGCGGCTTTGAACAACTTCGCAAGACTATGGATGTCCGCAGGACTGGCGTCGCCGATCACAAAATACCGCAGTTTGCCTTGACTCCACGTTTCCATGTTAAACGGCAGTTTCTGCGGCGAGAAAGAGTCTTCATCCAACTTGGCCGGCAGGGACCGCTCCTGGAACACGAACACGGAAATATGGTGCTTCCGCACATCGTAAATAAGATGCGCGCCCGGCGTTTGATCGAGATAGGTCATGCGGCCGCCAAGCAGAGAGAACTCGGAGTTCTGAAGTTCCGGCAAATTGAACGCAAAGGGGATTTTTCCCTGGAACCAGGGCTTCACCGTGTGCCGATCGGTGGAGATCACATCCACCGGGGATGAACTGGCCAGCGTGGCCACGTGCAAGTCTGCAATCTCGCTGAACACCTGGTCTCTGCCCGATCGGGTTCCCAGGTAGGCTAAGGTGAACGTCCCGACTACGAGAATGACGGCTGCCGCCGCAGCGAATATCCATACCAGGCGGAAACTGCGCTGCGGTTTGGGAGCAATGCTTTGCTGCATCCGTTTCCGGAACTCTGCGCTCGGAGTGAAGCGTTTTCCTGCGGCCTGGACCGCGCGCTTCATCTGTACGCGTGTAAGGGCATCCGCCGAGCAAGAGGGACAGTTGCGCACGTGAGCGTCGAAGGTGCGCATCTCCTGCTCCGGAATCTCGCCGTCAAGGTACGTGTCAAGTTTGGCCTTCCAAGACTCACAAACCATGGTTCGTCCTCTTTGCAATCGCCGCTAGATCGGCTCCTTCTTGCACCTGTGGCCGCAGGCGGTCGCGTAAGGTTTGCCTCGCACGCGATAAACGCGACATCACCGTGCCTATAGGAACCGAAAGCGTTTCGGAAATTTCCTGATACGACATTTCCTCCACCTCACATAAAAGGAGTATCTCCCGGAAATGCGCCGGCAGTTCATCGATCGCGCTCTGCAGCAGCTCGCGGTTCGAGCGTTCAAATAGAAGCGTTTCTGGCGTATCGCGCTCAACCGCCACTTCAGATCCCCCCTCCTCCGGTTCGAGAGGCACAGTCATCGTCACTTTCAGCCCCTGGCGAGAGGTCAAGAACGTGTTACGCAAGATGCGATACATCCATGCCCGGAAATTTGTCCCTAACCGGAAGGACGAGAACCCTTTCAATGCCTTGGCGTAGGTT
>JBAVAV010000176.1:0-3283 GCA_049585895.1 Candidatus Sulfotelmatobacter sp.
GTTTTGGAAAGTCACCTCGAGATCGAGATGCTTTGCGTGGATGACGGATCGACAGATGGCTCTCGCGAGATTCTGAGCGAACTGCAGCAGCTCCATCCTCAAATCAGAGTGCTCCTGCAGCCTCGCAACACCGGCAAAGGCGCGGCGCTGCGCCGGGGCATCCAGGAAGCGACGGGCGATTTCCTGATTATTCAAGATGCGGACCTTGAGTACGATCCCAGCGAATATGAGATGCTGCTCGCGCCGCTTGTTCTCGGCAAGGCAGATGTCGTCTATGGATCGCGCTTTCTGGGTGCGGGGCCGCATCGTGTGCTCTATTTCTGGCACTCGGTGGGCAATTGGTTCCTGACCTTGGTTTCGAATGTCCTCACCAACCTGAACATGACAGACATGGAAACTTGCTACAAAGTGTTTCGCCGCGAAGTGATTCAGAACATTCCTCTGGAAGAAGACCGGTTCGGCTTCGAGCCAGAAATCACGGTCAAAATCGCTAAACGGCGATTGCGGGTGTACGAAGTGGGTATCGGCTACTGGGGCCGCACCTATCAAGAGGGCAAGAAAATTGGGTGGAAAGACGGACTGCGAGCCCTGTGGTGTCTGGTCAAGTATTCCGTGAAGGAGCCTCGAATGAGAGTCGTCCCGTACAGCGCCGAAGAAGCTAAGCGAGGCTCAGAGCAAGAACGCGCCAGGTAGCTCGTTCGCAGCCTTTCTAAGCCGCGGTGACAAGAGTTTTCTGCGCTGGACAGGATACTCAGTATTTACTCGGCATAAGCAATACATTCTTGCCAGTCACTGCGCCCAGGCGATCCGTCAGTCTTGCTTTGCCCCCTCTGCTTAATCTTGCTCTCGTCGCGGCAGTGTGGGAGTATGGATTCGCACGTGCAATACCGAGTCCGGTGACGGTTGCGATGAATCCCACATGTAAATTGTTCAAGGCTTTCTTCCAGGCACGGCAATTTTCACCTAGGGCGTTTACCCGAGGCTCCTGATTTCTAGGGACGCAGCGCGGTTCTGTTGCTCCTGCCTTTTTATCCGACTCTTCGTCGTTGTTCACGTGAGCCCGCCCGTTCGCCCGTAGTGAATGTTCACAACAGTAGGGTCAACCGGCGTGCATCTTTCCACGGTCGTCGGGGCGTATTTAGCTGACTCCCATTGTTCTTCTCCATCACTGAGAGGTGATCGGCGGTGTACGGCTTCTGTGGCCGCGGATACCGATTCTGGAATCCTATTCCTGAGTCCAAGAGCCTGTGGAAATGAATGTTCTACGGTCACAGCCATTTTCGTCTCAAAATGGCATTGTGGATGCTATGGAATCTGGAAACGTCCAGCTGTGCGCCAAGTCAATAGCAGGGCCAATACCAAATCAGGGGGTAGGGATGGAGCAGTCGATACGGCTAGGACCGCGCGAACAGCAGATCGTCGAGCTGCTGTTGCAGGGCTGTGACAATGCCGAGATTGCCCGTCAACTCAAGATGGCCCGCCGAACTGTCAAAGCTCATTTCAACCGGCTTTTCCTGCGTTTCGGAATCACCGGAGGAATCAAGCGAGTGAAACTCGCAACTCTACTGTATCGGAGGCAACTGTGTTCGCAAACGACCGCTACGGAACCCGCATCCCCAGCCAGCGTGAGCACCGCGTCATCGAGCTTGTCGCACAGGGTTTGAAGAACCGCGAGGTGGCATACGCTATCGGAACCACAGAGCACGTGGTGAAAAATTACCTTCGAGTGATTTACGACAAGCTCGGGCTCTGGAATCGTGTGGAACTTGCTCTGTGGTACGAAGCCCGCAGGCATGAACCGGCATTGCAGGCTCGGGCGTCCTGACGAAAACGACATCGAGGAGAATGCTTGAGGATCCACTCGCGCAGCATGCCTCGTAGCGAAAGCGTATTCTTACGGGAGTCGGACTATGTTCACTGGCAACCGTAGGCGCGCAGGTTGCGAAGCCTCTGGCCAGCTTCCGCATTGCCTTTGCGTGCTGCGGCACTCAGCAGCAAACGTGCCTGGTCGCAGCTGCGGGGCACGCCGTCGCCACGCAAATACAAGTCGGAAAGCAGAAGAGTCCCCGTCATATTCTGTTTGCTGACTGCCTTCCACAACCACTTCGCGGCCTCGCTGCTGTCGTGGTTATCGCCCGGCGCACCATTCAAGTACTTTTGTGCCCGCGCCAACTCATCTGTGCCGCCCTCCTGCGTTACGGCTGTCGCGGAACTGAGTGGGGCTGGGTTTGGGGCTGCGGGTTTTGTTGCTGTGGGTTGGCGGTTCACGGCTGGGCGTTTCGTGTGCTGCTGCGTGTCCTCAAGTGTAGGAGCTGGCAGTTGCGGTGCGGGCGCCGGCGGCTGCGGGGTCGAGGGCTGGAGCCCTTGTATCGGTGCGCCGGAGGATTTCACATTAACGCGCCACCCCATATACAGCAGCCCTGCTAATAGAAGCGCCACTACGCCTGCACCCACGTACAGCGGGCGACGGTTGGGAGGCGGATCGGGCTGCACACGAACCACTCCAGGAGTTCTTGCTGCCCTGGGCGCCACCGGCTCACGACGCGCGGGACCGAGACTGGGGACTGGCGAGGGAGAATAGGGGTCGCCACTCTTCTCGATGATCTGCCGTAGGGTCGGCACAACGTCGAACGCGTCTACGACAGCGCTTGCCGCAGGTGGCGCGGGATGATATGCCTCTCGCGGCGAGACTGCGCCCACCGGCGTTGCGCCCATTGAGAGCCGCGCGCCGCACGCCCCGCAGAACAACTGTTCGCTCGCATTTTTGTGCCCGCACAAATTGCAAACACTGGACGGTTTCGCGGCTTGCGGCGCGGAGTTCGCTACAGCGGTGGGAACATCCGCATGCATTATTTCCGCCGCAACTGGGACGGGATCCGACTCTGCACCAGGGTTGGATTCTAATTCCCGAAGCAGCTCCAAAATCGCTTCCTCGCGCTTCTCCGGCGGATTTGTGAAATACACCTCCGCCCATCGTCCCATGTGAGACGCGAGAATTGGATTCAGAAGAGGATTCAACTCGGGACGCGGCAACGTGCTGTCGTCAGGCTTTTCAGAGTCCGGCACTCTTTACTCCGGAAACGGCACTGCTCATAATTGAACTCCCTGCACAAAAAGTTGTCAATCAGCGTTCGTGGAACTTGCCGAGACTGAACACCAGCCGCGGACTCAATCGCACGCCTTACGATAGGCAGGCTCGAACTGATCCAGTTGAGCATTACGCTGGCTGGTGAACTTGCCCTTCGGCGTTTTGCCGTAGAGGTCAGATCCGGGACAGTAGTAG
>JBAVAV010000177.1:0-2512 GCA_049585895.1 Candidatus Sulfotelmatobacter sp.
GCGTCAACTCGATCCGGCCATCATCGCAATCTCCGACGTGGGGCAACGTCTGGCGCGAATCTGTGAGCGCACCCATATACCGATACATGCGCTCCAACCCCGCACCCAGAACGGTGCTCGGCTTCAATCCCGCAGCGCGCATCGTAAGAAATGCACATGTGAACAATTGCAAAACAAAGACGTGGTACCCGGTGGAAGACTCGAAATCGCCACCGTCCGAGTAAACCTGAAGCGGCATCTCGCCTTCCACTTTGAGTTTATAGGCCTGGCGCCGGCGCTCAATTCCCGGTCCTTCAAGGAACGCGGACATCACCAGCAGTCCCACTACGTTGCTCAAATAATGGTTGCTTCGGAGGATATGAGAAAACTCAAGGTTCGCTTCGGTAAAAAGCAGGTGTTTCCACACCGAATGCGTAAGGTCCAGAAACCATCTCTTCTCGGTTTTCTGAATCGGCCACAGCAGACTGAGTAGAAGACACAGTGAAACACCCCGCAGAGCCGATTCCATGGCAATGGTCCAGTTGATTCCCACGCCAACCGGGTTCTTTACGATCCAGTCAGAAACTAGTTCCTTGATGCACGCGAGATAGCGTTCTTCACCCGTCAACCGATAAGCCTTGGCGACGACAGGCAGCACCTGCAATCTGGACAATTCCCATGGTACCTTCACATCCGACCCGTCGTGACGGATGATTCGCAACTCGCTTCCGGGTATCTCTGGCCAGTCCAGGTTCGACACGAAGTCCCGTTTCCAGGAGGGTTGAAGCCCCAAATGTACGGTGCCATAACCTAGAAAGGGAAAATCTCCCTGACACACCAGGTCGGCGATGCCCACCATCACTGATCGCGCATGGACACTCACAGAAGGAGTGGTTGGCTGAAAATAGTTAATGTTGCGGAAGTGGACGGGACAGACCTCAGACTGAGCGAGCGCCAATAACGGCTTCGCACGGTATGGTTTCCACGTTCGCCAAATGGCTTCCCTCACCAGGGCTAGCTTTCTCTCGCGTCGAAGCACAGGAAGTAGCGCTCGAAAGGGCTTCATCCCTGGAGTTTTCCGTTCTGGCAGAGTCTTGTCAAGTTCTCCATCTCGTGCGCTTGGCCCAAAATCAGGCACGCCAGCGATTTGATTTCCTTGAGCCGCCGCCCGCAGATAATCGTCAACTGCAGTTCGCTGTCAGACTTATCCGGTGAATTGTCTCCGGAAGATTGCCGGTGGGAGCAAAATCGCATTGCTTGTTCGATTGCCGAGTTGCAGAATGGCCGATTGACCCTCCAGCACTCCCGGCCCGAGGGCGATACTTTCTGCATTCGCCTGCCCTGTCGCGAGTAAGCCCAAACCTTCTCCCGGCATAGTACCTGTGTTCAAGTGCGCCCGGTTTCCAACCGCGAGATCTCCTCGATCTCGATGTAGTGTTGGAAGGTTCATGCCGGGGAAGAAGACAGTCAGTCGTTCAACGCCAACTGGGCCAGTGAGCGGGCCGGATCACATGAGCCCTAACGCCGGGGGCCGGACGTCGCGAACAGGACGTCGTAGTAGACGTCGCGGGAGTGGTGCCGGCACCATTACCGACGTCGTGAACTCGTTGTCTCAATGACAGGAAAAAGATAGAATTTCCGGTTTCGACACTCGTGAGGGAATTTGGATTTTCTTTCTGTGAGGAGTATTCCCTAAATTTTGGGTTGCTAAGAGAAGGGCCCTTGTGCGCTATTCCTTGGCTTGGGTAATCATTCATAAATGGGTGTACGACATCTGATGCTGTTCATCGCGATGCTGGCATGTCTCATCCACTCAGCGGTCTCCCTTGGCCAAGATGCAACGAGCCAAGCCGCAGACGAAACTCTACGGAATATTGAGCGACCTGATTTCAACAGGAATATCTACTACAAGAACAAGCGCGAATTTTCCTTCGAAACGGGATGGCTCCCCATCAACATCCCTTTTGTATTCGACTTCCTCTTAGGCGGTGGGTACAACGTGACTGGGCTTAACTACACGCTAGTCCCCAACATTGCTTCGCTGCGATGGCAAACGGGCGACCTAAAAGGTGCCTGGATTTTGCGCGGCAATTGGGACGTTACCTTCAGCGGGGCAGTCACTTTAATTCCGCGGGGACCTGAAACCAATTACGAAGCTTACATCATGGGTATTCGACGTAACTTTGTCCACCGTAACTGGAGAGTTGCGCCCTACCTTGACGGGCGGCTTGGCATGGGATGTATTGACGCTAAGGGCCCCAAAGGGGCGCAATATGCGCAGGGACAGGATTTCACATTTACCCTCAACCTCGGTAGTGGAGTCCGATATAACTTCAGTCCCCGCTATGCCATGTCGGTGGGTATGAATTACATGCATATATCAAATCTTTATTTGTCCGAACCAAAATATGCGAACTATGGCATCAATGTTTACGGGCCAATGGTTGGAGTCGATATCCGGTTAGGAAAGCATTAGATTTCTCATGCACCTCGGGCACGCCGCCGCGAGGAGAATTGAGCGATGCGCAGGCAC
>JBAVAV010000178.1:0-1792 GCA_049585895.1 Candidatus Sulfotelmatobacter sp.
GGCCGACCTTGTAAGCGCTGCCGCTCAGTAGACGGCCAGGTGTTTTCGTTCCCACGATGGTTGCCAGACTATTTTCCTCCGCAAACGCCGAGACCATCTCGCCGGCGCTGGCGGTGTGCTCATTGACCAGCATCACGACTCGACCGTGGAATCGTCGCTGACCAAGTCCTTCGGTGACCACGAGGATAGATTTTTCAACGAACGCA
Organism: Candidatus Sulfotelmatobacter sp.; assembly: GCA_049585895.1. Taxonomy (GTDB): domain Bacteria; phylum Acidobacteriota; class Terriglobia; order Terriglobales; family Acidobacteriaceae; genus Sulfotelmatobacter. The sequence continues at coordinate 207 of JBAVAV010000178.1, forward strand.
TATCGGGCCGCTAGCCATATGAGAGTCGCCTTGTGCGACGGAATCCGTCCGAATCGGGTCAGTTGTTCACGGCGATAACCGCGCTCGCGACGTTTCCGCGTGAGACTGTAGCCAACCTCAAGTTTTCCGGGTGTCAAATAGCTCATGAGGCGCAGCCCGCCAATTCCGCCGCCGGTGTTTCCTCGAAGGTCCACGATGAGCCGGTCACAACCATCCAGAGACTCAATAGCACGATCAATGTCTTTCGCCACGTCAATCCCGATCACACCCGGGAACATGGCGACTTTGAGCAGGCCAATTTCATCGCTCAACCTTTCAGCGTGGACGGCTTCGGGCGCGGTGACTGGATGCGTCTTTGACTTGGGCATCGGCAGTTGGACTTTAATTGTCTGCTGTCCTCCGTGGAGCTTCTCGATCAGTAGGCTCGCCGATTCGCCGACCGAAAACGTTAGATCATCCGGAGGTCGAATTTCCCGCTCACCGTTGCCGAGCAACAAATCTCCAGGCCGTATCCCCGCAGAGTAGGCTGGGCCTCCTTGGTGCACATCCTGAAACATCCAGCGTTCACTCCCGTCCACAGCCATACGCTGCATGGTTGCATTGATGGCGTGCCGAGCGGGTATGTTTCGCATTCCGGCATGTCGGAAGCCGGTGTGGCTAGTTTTGAGCTCGGCCACGAGGCTTTGAACTTCCTTCTCGAATGTCTCCGAGTCGGCGCGTGCGAGAATTTGGTCCCGACGGTTCTTTACCAGCGCGTTCCAATCCGCTCCATTCATAGAGGGATTGAAGTGCTTGGTTTCCACCAAGCGACAGACCTTGTCGAAAATCTTTGTGCGCTCTTCAAGAGTCAAGTTCATTGCTGTTTGATCCCAATCGGTGCGGAGGTCTCCCCTACGGCGACGAATGCTGCCCAATAGAATGGGCTCACCTGCTCACCATACTTCGCCAACAAGTCTAGCTTCGCTCCTCGGAGCGCAGAGCCGGTATCTTCGCCTCGTCCCAGCCGCTGGTAGAAGCGATCCATCAGCGCACTCGCGAATGTGTCGTCAGCGCTCCACAAGCTGGCGACAACCGACTTCGAACCAGCTACCAAGAACGCTTCCACCAGACTGCTGACGCCCTCTTGTCCCTGTAGTTTGCCCACGCCCGTATCGCAAGCGGATAGCGTAGTCAGTTCGGCATTCAGTCGCAATCTGATGATCTCCCGTACTTGAAGCAGTCCGTCATCACCAGATTTCGGGTCTGTCCCCAAAACCAGCGCGGAGCGCTCCGGATACTGCGTATCTGCGAACCCGTGGACGGCCAGGTGCAACACGCGAAACTGGTCAAGTGGCTCCTTCTTGAATGCAGTTTCCGTGGCGTCCTTACCCAGCAAGATTACCGCGTCCGGTCCGACAATTTTACCGATTTCCTCGACCTCTTCCCGAGTTTGAGGAAGATCTTGAAGCCGCATCCCGGACAGGTCTGCCATGCCACGAAGAACCCGCGCGCGGACGGTGTCTGGAGCCGGAATTCTCCCACCAGCCCCGCCTTGATTCTCGTAAGCAACATCACCTACACCGAGAAATGGAGCCGCCGCGTTTTCG
>JBAVAV010000179.1:0-3059 GCA_049585895.1 Candidatus Sulfotelmatobacter sp.
GTTTTGCTTCCGGCTCCAGTCAACGGCACGGCGAAACCTGCTGTCCGCGCGAAATTGCCCCCGCTCGTGATCGGGAGTACTACGGGGAGTTTCGTCATCCGGTTGAAGGCCTCCGGCGACACGATCAGCACCGGTCGGCGGCCCTTTTGCTCATGGCCCGACGTAGGGTCGAGACTGACGAGCCAGATTTCGCCGCGCTTCATCTCTCGTCCCACCGCCCGTTCGTTCCTGCGTTCCATCAGATGATCTCGCCGCCGAGGGGCTTACTGTCGAGCCATTCGCGCTCTTGTTTCGAGGCTCGTTTCGAGCGCCGGGCCCTCGGATCGCATTGGGCCAGAAGCTGCTCCAAGGTATACCGCGGACGCTGCCGTGGCTCCACGACCAGACGGCCACTTTCAATGGCGATGTCGACCTTGGCGCCAGGCTGCAATTGCAGGAGGTCGAGCAGCGCCGGCGGGACGGCCAACATGACCGAGCCGCCGACCTTGCGCAGGTTGGTGGTATGCATGACATCTCTCCGTAGTTATATTATTATATAACTTATAGAGCGATAAGGAAAGTGGCGAGTTGGTCCCTAGAATGAGGACCCTCTTGCTACCGCGTTATTCCAAATCTCTCCAGTTCGGTCCCACGCCCATTTCTATGAGTAGCGGGACGGCTAGCACGTGAGCTTTTTCCATCTGCTCGCGGACTAGGGACTGCATCGCGTCCACTTCGTTCTCCGGGACTTCGAAAACTAATTCATCGTGGACTTGCAGCGTCATTCTGGATTTCAAGCCGCGTTCTTGCAATGCGGAGTCAATGCGAATCATCGCCACTTTGATCAAATCGGCGGCAGTGCCTTGCAGCGGCGTGTTGACCGCCGTGCGTTCGGCGAAACCGCGCTGGTTGGTGTTCTTGCTGTTGATGTCGGGGATGGGGCGGATGCGCCCGTGGAGCGTCTTGACTTTCAGGTCGCGGCGGGCTCCTTCGAGGGTCTTGTCGATGAAGGCGCGTACGCCTTTGTATTTCTCGAAATAGGCAGCGATGAACTGCTTGGCCTCGGCGGGTTCGATGCCGAGATTCTGCGAGAGTCCGAATGGGGAGAGACCGTACACGATGCCGAAGTTGACGACTTTGGCCTGGCGGCGATGCTCTGCCGTGACCATGAGCGGGGGAACGCCGAAGACTTGCGAGGCGGTGAGCGTGTGGACATCGTCGCCGCGGCTGTAGGCTTCCACCAGAAGCGGATCGCGCGAGAAGTGAGCCAGTAAGCGCAGTTCGATCTGCGAATAATCGGCTGTAAGCAGGACGTGGCCGGGTTCGGCGATGAAGGCGGCGCGGATGCCGCGTCCCAGTTCAGTGCGGATGGGGATGTTCTGCAGATTGGGGTTCGCGGAAGAAAGACGGCCGGTGGCGGTTCCGGTCTGGCCGAAGGTCGTGTGTAGGCGTCCGGTAGCGGTATTGATGAGCGCGGGCAGAGCGTCGACGTAAGTGGACTTGAGCTTGGTGAGCTGGCGGTAGTCGAGAACCATCCGGGCGATAGGATGCGCTTCGGCAAGATCTTCAAGAGCGTCGACCGCGGTTGAGATGGTACGGCCTTTCCCATACTTCACCGGCTTGGGGAGATTCAGCTTATTGAAGAGAATGTCGCCAAGCTGGCGGGGGGAGCTGATGTTAAATTCGCTTCCTGCAAGTTCGTAGATCTCTTTCGCTTTGTTGGCGCTCTCGCGTTCCAACTCTTTCGACATATGAGCGAGTGCGGAGGTATCGATCTTCACACCCGCCTGTTCCATGCGCGCAAGAACTGGGACGAGCGGCAGATCGATCTCTTCGTAAAGTTTGAGCAGCCCGGCTTGCTGAACTTCATCGCGCAACGCCTTGGCCAGGCGGCCCGTTACGTCGGCTGATTCAGCGAGATCGCCGGAGAGCTTGAGATTGAAGCGGCGGAGAACGACGTCCGGCAGGCGATGAGAGGAATAAGTGGGATCCAGCAGATAGGAGTAGAGCATGGGATCATGCTGCAGGCCGCGCAGCGCAGTACCCGTGGGCGCGAGCACATGGAGCGCCGATTTGTAGTCGTGAATGGACTTGGGCCGTTCGGGATCGGCGAGCGCGGCGCGAAGGCCGGTTGCCTCGGCCGAATCCAGTGACAAGGCCGTGGCTGAACCAGGCTCCGCCGAGATGGCAACGCGGAGAGTTGGCTTGTCTGGGGCCGCGGGTGGCGATGCCTCGGTGAGGGGAAGCATGGGTGCGTCGTCCTGCGGCGCTTCGTTGGTTTCTTCTTTCTCCGTCGCGGCGTCGGACTCGAGCGCGGGCAACTCAATCGCAACCGCGAGAGGAGCTCCGGCAGCTAGCGTTTTTAGCACTCTCTCCACATCAGCGGCGGACGTGGCTTCTGTATAGTGCGATTCGGTAATCTCGACGACCGGTAGCAGCTCCTTCAGTAGAGAAGTGAATTCGAGTTCCGTGAAAAGCTGGCGTAGCAGATCCAGATCAGGTTCGCCGGCGCGCATGGCTTCGATGTTCAGCTCTATGGGAACGTTGGCGTCGATCGTCGCCATGCTCTTGCTGAAGAGGATGGCTTCGCGATTGTTTTGCAGCGACTCGCGGTAGGTTTTCTTCTCGACTTCGGCGGCGCGCTCGAGCGCCTGTTCGACGCTGCCGAAACGCTTGATGATCTCCACCGAACCTTTGTCGCCGATGCCGGGAGCTCCGGGGATGTTATCGATCGAATCGCCGCGCAGGGCCATGACATCGACCACGCGCTCGGGAGGCACACCGAGAATTTCTTCGACCTTGGCGGCATCGCAGATCAGGTTGTCCTTGGGCGGATTCAGGATCTGAACGTTGTCAGTGACGAGTTGCATCATGTCTTTATCGCTGGAGACGACATAAACGGAGTGAGAGGCAACTTCAGCCTTGCGAGCGAGGGTCCCGATGACGTCATCGGCCTCGAAGCCGGCGAGCTCGAGAATGGGGATGCGGTAAGCTTCGAGCGCGCGGCGGATATACGGAACCTGCTGCGCCAGGTCCTCGGGCATGGCGGCGCGGTTGGCCTTGTAGCCTTTGTATTCGAC
>JBAVAV010000180.1:0-3695 GCA_049585895.1 Candidatus Sulfotelmatobacter sp.
CGCTTATCTCAACATCGAAAAATTAGGCGCGATCGCCCGCCGCTACAACATCAATCAGTATGGAATAACTTCCTCGCCGCTGCAGGGCGGTTTGCCCAGCGACCGGCTCATCGCCGAATGGTGGCTGAAATCGAAGCGCGTGGAGACGCTGCTGGCCACGGGCAAGAATCCAGACTTTACCGAAGAGATGAAGATTGAAGTCCCGGCAGAGATTTACGCATGGAAGAGGGCTGCTGAAAGCCGCGGCCGGGCACAGCAGACACAGGAACGGAATCGGGAGTTGTTTGTACGAGCTTTTGACAGCGATCTGGCCGTCCTCGGCTACGACCGGGACGCCGCAGGCAACGGCAAGTTCCGGATTGGCAAGTGGGATGAGAAATGGTCGTATGCCTCGGAAGCTTGATTGACCTCGGACTCCAGACCTCGGACCTCAGAACTCAGGCAGTCCAGGTCACACGTTGGAAGCGGATGAGAGATAACAAACAGGCAAGGTCCGAAGTCAGGAGGACCGAAGTCGAAGGTCTGAGGTCCGACGTCTGATTTATGAAAGTCGAAGCCATCACGCTGCGCGAGATTCACATGCCGCTCGTTCATTTCTTCGAGACGAGTTTCGGGCGTACTTACAGCCGCCGCATTCTGTTGATTACCGCCCACTGCGAAGGCATTGATGGCTGGGGCGAATGCGTGGCCGGGGAAGATCCCTTTTACAGCAGCGAGTGGATTGAATCTGCCTGGCCGACCATCACTCGCTATCTCGCTCCGGCCATCCTCGGGCAGAAGCTCGAGTCGGCGCGCGAATGCGCGAACCGATTCGCTAGAGTCCGCGGGCATCGCATGGCTAAGGCGGCGCTGGAAAATGCCTTGTGGGACGCCGAGGCGCGCCAACTCAACCAGCCTTTAGGGAAACGGCTGGGTGGCTCGCGGTGCGAGATTCAGTGCGGAGTTTCCATCGGCATTCAAGATTCCATCGAACAGCTCCTGGAGAAAATTCAAATTGAGCTTGCTGCCGGATATCGGCGCATCAAGGTAAAGGTCAAGCCGGGCTGGGATGTGAATGTGCTGGAGCGAATCCGCGCGCGCTGGTCCGAGATCGTGCTGAGCTGCGATGCCAACTCCGCGTATACGCTGGACCAAGTCGAGCACCTGCGCAGCTTCGATCAATTTAACTTGCTGATGATCGAGCAGCCGCTCTGGGACGACGACATCTTCTATCACGCCCGCCTGCAGAAACAACTGCGCACGGCCCTGTGCCTGGACGAGTCGATCGTCAACGCGCGCTCTGCCGCTATTGCGCTGGAGAGCGGCGCCTGCCGCATCATCAACATCAAAGTCGGGCGCGTGGGCGGCTTCACCGAAGCCATAAAGATCCACGACATCTGCCAGTCGCAGAAGATTCCCGTCTGGTGCGGCGGTATGCTGGAATCGGGCATCGGCCGCGCCCACAATATCGCGGTTTCCACGCTGGAGGGTTTCCGTCTGCCGGGCGATGTGTCGGCTTCGAAGCGTTACTGGAAAGAAGACATCATCGATCCGGAAGTCGAAGTCTCGCCGCAGGGGATGATCGCAATTCGCGACGAGCCGGGAACGGGCTATTGCGTCAAAGAGGATCTCATCGAGAGGCTGACGGTGCGGAAGGAAACACTGCGCGCCTGGGCTTGAGCCGCGCGCTAGAAGCCATCTCCCGAGTGATAGCTGGTGTAATGGGTGATAGCTGGTGTAATGGCCTGGTCTAGCGAGCCGACTTGCCCAACGCGGCAACGGCATGAGCAGGAGCGAGGCGCACCGCAAACTTGTCTTCGTGTCCACAGCTGATGACTGTGGTTTGGTTGGGATATTCTCTGACCCAGACAACCCGGTCGGGGTTCACAAAGACTTCCAGGCCGTCCACATCTTCAAACATTACAAACTCCACGTTGCCTCCTTTTGGCAATTCTCGGGTTGCCCTCTTTAAATATGTCAAAATCACCGAGGCGGTGCGGGTCGATTGTACAGTTATCGAAATCAATAAGGAGGCTGTTGCTGTCGATAAATCGCCATTGCACGCATTGATCGCCATTGGGTTCTAGTGCGACTTCGGCCCTGTCGTTACCGGTCCCCGCAGCGTCTGATTCGCCGCCAGCCGCGCGTCTTCTGCCTTCAACATTTCCACGCCTTTGGCGAAGGTCGTGTCGCTGGGCACTCGCCGGAAATCGCTGAATACTTCGTTAGAAGAGATGTTCAGACTCTTTACCATTAAAATTTTGCCGGCAAAGGCCAGCTGCATGTGAGTAACGTCCCAGGAGCCATCCCCCAGGGCGCCTTGCTCCACGCAAAAATGCCCGCCCTTGTTGAGGTGACCGAAAAATCCCCAGCCGAAAGTGACTTCCCGGAATAAAGTTCCGTCGATCCGGGCAATCCGCCGCGCCACGGGATCGATCAAAACGACGCCCTGCATGCCTTTTAGGACTTCTTCCACTCGCGACGGTGGCGAATAGGACGGGTTGGGCCGAAACTTCAGGCGAATCAGTTCATCTCCCACCCTGCCCAGAACGGGGGTGCTATTCTCCCGGCCGTCGTATTCGTAAAGGAAGGCGTCAGGCAATGCTCTCACGATGCGCAGGGTGTGATCGGCATCATTTTTCTCTTGCGAATGCTTGCGCTTCAGTTCCTCGGGACTGGCCTGCAGCCGATCGAGCCGCGCCCTTTCATCCTGCATCTGCTGTGGACTAAGCGGATGATCGTCATAGGCGATGGTCATGCCGGCCATCGCGTCCTGCGTCTCTACATAGAGCCGGGTTTGAGATTTGCCTCGCGTTTCCCTACGTGAGCGAAACATGTGCTTTACCGAGGCGTCGTTCGAGGCCGCCACTTCATTGGCCACCGCGGCGCGAACCAATTTGATCGAGGAGGTCGAGTCAGGCAGGGACACGGCAGCCTGTTGAGCCAGGCAGGATGCGGCGACCGTCACGATCAGGCAAACAGCCGCGCCGGAGGCAACCACGCTTCGCGCAATACCGCCACGTTGAATGCTCCTGCGCCTCACGTCCTAAAGTGTAACAATCCAGATCAAGCATTCATGTACTGGAAAACCTGTAAGCGCTTGCCGGTACTCCGTGCGTTGCGTATAGTCGAAGGCAGCGGCAACCAAGCTTCCCAGTGCGCCTCGTGTAGCCGGATTTCGCGGCAGCGCGATATTCATCCGGTCAGGAGAATCTCATGAGTACAGGAGCGGCACCTGCCAATGCGTTGGCACAGATTGGCAAGTCGGTGATCATTAAAGGCGAACTTTCAGGAAGCGAAGACCTTTATCTGGACGGCCAGGTCGAGGGCAGCATCACGCTCAAGGGCAACAGCCTGACGGTGGGTCCCAACGGAAAGGTCAAGGCCAGCATTGAGGCCAAGGGCCTGGTGGTGCAAGGCAAGCTTGAGGGCAATGTGCAAGCCAGCGAGCGCGTCGAACTGCGCAAGTCCGCCGTGGTTACTGGAGACATCGTAACCCAGCGCATCTCCATCGAAGAGGGTGCATTCCTAAGAGGAAAGGTCGATATACATAAGGGTGAAGGGAATAGAAGCGAAGGGAAGTAGGCGTAGTGCCGATGGCGTCCGTATCACAGACTTTCATGAAACTCTTTCGCGGTTCGGGACCTGAGACCACATCGCCGGCGCAAAGCTCGCAGAAGCTGACCCGCCGTTCCAGAGGCTTGGGGGAGTTGAGC
>JBAVAV010000181.1:0-5355 GCA_049585895.1 Candidatus Sulfotelmatobacter sp.
GACGTACAGCTCCTGCGACTGCTTATCCAGCAGCACAATCGCCACATTCCGCAAATGAAAATAGTCGTGCGCAATGCCGAGGATGCGCTGCAACACCTCGTCCAGATCAAAGGTCGAGAGCACAGCCTGGCCTGCGTCGTACAGGACCGCAACCCGGTTCATATGTAAGCAATAGTAGCCTGAGAGAGGCAGTTACCCGAGGTTCCGAAAGTAACCAGGAAAACCCATCCGAAGTAATGATTTCATCGTTTACTTCCACTTTCTGGCGGTGCGGATCAGCCCGTAAGCGACCAGGCAGAACCAGAAGTCTACGATCAATCCCAGGTCGAGTTGAAATAGCCGGTGGCGGGCTGCGAGCGGCAGAGAAGGCACGAGGAGGAAGTATGCCACGTTTCCCAGGATGATGGCGAACAGCGCCTGTATGAAGTTGACCAGCATCGATGGTTTAGACACCGATCGCTTCCCCCGAGTCTCCCAGAATGCGGAACGCAACGGTTTCAAAACTGGGTCGGCTCACCCCTGCTAACATTCCTTCAGCGCCTTCAGCATGCTTGAACTCACCACGCCGGTCCAGTACGTCAAGGGAATTGGTCCCAAACTGGCGGAGATTCTCGCCACCAAGGAAATCTCCACCGTCGGCGATCTCCTGCATTATCTCCCGTTTCGCTACGAAGACCGATTGAATCCCCGGGGCATTGCGGAACTGCGTCCCGGCGAAATGGCCACCGTGATTGGTGAAGTCCGCAACTCGGGCCTGTTTCGCACCCGCAAGATGCCCATCTTCCAGTTGACGGTGGGCCAGGGACGATCCAAGCTGCGCTGCCTCTGGTTCAATGCCACCTACTTGCAGGATAAATTCAAACCCGGCCAGTTGATCGCGCTCTATGGGAAGGTGGAGCAAGACCAGCGCAACGGAGAGCTGCAAATTGTGCAGCCGCAGTTTGAGATGTTGGGCGATGCCGACGCAGACGGCGCGGATGGTAAGGCGGCAGCCTCACTGGAAGTCGGGCGCATCGTTCCCATTTACGAGTCAGCCGGGCAAGGGCGCGTGACCGCGCGCTGGTTTCGCCGGGTCATCCGCACGGCTCTGGATGATTTAACTCCCGACCTTGCCGAAACCATTCCGGCAGCGGTCCGCGAGCGTCTGGCGCTGGTTTCGCCGCGAGAGGCGTTGTGGAAAGTGCACTGGCCGGAGGCGGGAGAAAGCTTCGAAGATCTGCTATCCGCTCGGACGCCAGCGCACATGCGGCTGATCTTTGAGGAATTATTCTTCGTCGAATTGGGGCTGGAACTCAAGCGCCGCCAACAAAAAACGCAACCCGGAATCTCCTTTCGCCTGGATGACCGCGTCCGGCAGGCGATCAAGAAGATTCTGCCCTTCCATCCCACGGCCGCGCAAAAGCGTGTGCTGAAAGACGTCGCCGATGACATGCAGAAGCCTCATCCCATGCGGCGTTTGCTGCAGGGAGACGTAGGCTCCGGAAAAACCATTGTGGGTTTTCAGGCGGCGATCATCGCCATTGAAAATGGTTATCAGGTAGCTCTCATGGCGCCGACCGAGATTCTGGCGCAACAGCATTATTTTTCCGCGCGACGAATTCTGGAGAATGCGGGATACCGTATCGTGCTTTTGACCGGCTCGCTGGAGGCCGATCGGAAGCGCGAAATTCGCCGGCATATTGCCCAAGGCAACGCGCAGCTCGTGATCGGCACGCATGCCTTACTGGAAGAGAACGTCGAGTTCGCAAAACCTGGCTTGGTCATCGTTGACGAACAGCATCGCTTCGGCGTCTTGCAGCGCCTCAAGTTGATGAAGAAATCGGGCGAGGGCGGGAGTACCGATAGCCGAAGTAACGCAGGCCGAGGTAACGGTGGTCGAGGCAGCGAGGGTCGAACCTCTTCAGGCGCACAATCTCAAGCGAGCGCAGCCGAAGAGAATCCTGCCGAGCCGGACGTTCTCGTGATGACCGCCACGCCCATTCCCCGAACGTTGGCGCTCACGCTCTATGGCGATCTCGACCTGAGCGTGCTCGACGAACTTCCTCCGGGCCGCACCCCCATCGTCACGCGGAGAATTACTGACGACCGCTCGCCCGAGGTATGGGACTTTGTGCGCAAGCAGGTCGCCAAGGGGCATCAGGTTTACGTGGTCTATCCCGTCATCGTCGAGAATGAAGAGAGCGAGTTGAAAGCTGCAATCAAGATGTACCGCGAGCTCAGCGGAAAAGTATTCGCGGATCTGAAGGTAGGTCTACTGCACGGCCGCCTGGAGCCTGAGCTGAAAGATCAGGTCATGCGCATGTTCCAGAAAGCCGAACTACAGATTCTTGTGGCCACCACGGTGATTGAAGTCGGCGTTGATGTGCCCAATGCTACCGTCATGGTGATCGAGCATGCCGAGCGCTTCGGCCTCGCCCAGCTCCACCAGTTACGCGGACGCATCGGGCGTGGCGCGGCAAAGTCCTTCTGCATTCTGATGACCGGTGGCAAGGTAAGCGAGGAAGGCGAACGCCGCCTCGACGCCATGGTGCGCACCAATGACGGCTTCCAGATCGCCGAACTGGATCTGGAACTGCGCGGACCGGGAGAATTTTTCGGCACGAAGCAGGCCGGCATGCCGAGCTTTCACATTGCAAACCTAATCCGTGACCGGGAGCTATTGGAACTGGCCAAGCGGGAAGCCGCCGCGGTTCTTGCTGGGCCGAATTCCGAGATCACTCAGGTCGAGATCAGCCGCGCTCTGGTCGCCATGCGGGCTCGCTGGCGGCACACCTACGGCCTGGTTGAGGCAGGTTAAGAGGTGATGGAAGCCGGCATCCGTTCGCTAACCTCTTGTCGATCTCCGCTAGGAAGACCGTCCCTGACATTTACGATCAGTTTTGATCTCCAGCCCCGTGCTTTCCCTGGCAAGCCTTGCATGGCGTCGGAGTCAACGTGTTGTCGACGCGATGACGGACCGGGGCCAGCGTGCGTAAGTAAGCAAACATAGCCTTGAGGTCATCATCCGTCATATTCCGCAGCATAATCCAAGGCATGATGGGATTCAGTGTGCGAGCTTTAACCTTGCCAGTCCGCATTGCCTGGATAAACATGTCTTCGTCGTAATACGAAATGCCCGAAGGATCTGGAGTGATATTGGCGCTGGTCACGGTCCCAAACGGCCCTTTCAGCTCAAACCCGCCGGCGAAGGCCAAGGCGGCGTTTGGCTGCCCCTGCTTTTGCGGCGTATGACAGTCTGAGCAGCCTGAGATTTGTACCAAATACTCACCGCGCTTGACGGGATCAGAGGAATTGTCCACCAGAACAGGTGAGGTCACGGGTTGTGGCGCATTCCGAATCAGATATTTCACGGGGAAGATAATCTCGGTTTTGGGCAAGGCATTCTGTACGGGTTGCAGGGACCGAAGATAAACTACAACCGAAGCCAGATCCTCGTCCGACATGCTTCGAAAATGCTGGTACGGCATCAATGGAAACAATGTTCTCCCGTCATGGCCGATACCTTCACGGATTGCGCGGGCGAGTTGGTCGTCACTCCAGGTGCCTGCCCCGGTTGCGGAATCGGGCGTGATGTTGGGCGCGACTATCGTTCCCGGTAAGCCCTCAAGGAAGAAAACTTCACCCGCGCCCACCTTGCTCTCAACCACCGGGTCGCCCGGAGCTTTCCAGTCGTGTTCCGAATGGCAGTAAATGCATCCTGAGACAGCATTGGCCAGATAGCGGCCGCGCGCCAGCCGCTCCGGCGTGGACTCGAACTTGCGCTCAGTGAGCGGCCGCACCCGCGAGCCCAGAAACGGCCGCCAGCCAATAGTCAGGCTGATGGCAACACACAGGACGGCTGCAAGAACAACCAAGCCAACGCCCAGCCACCTCCAGAATCGCGCCATCGATTACCCCTGGTCCTTCGAAGATTGGCCGCATTCTACGATGCCGCATCGCTTCGCTCAAGCCTTGGGTTCAAACTGGTAGAATCGAACCGATGGCAGGAGCTTCTCAACTGATTCAGATCGAGCCTGGGCCGCCATCCCGGCTGCCTAAGCCCGAATGGCTGCGCGCCAAAGCTCCGGTGGGCGACAACTTTCACAATCTGAAGAAGCTCGCCCGCGGATTGGGACTGCACACCGTGTGCGAGTCCGCCCAATGCCCGAACATTGGCGAGTGCTGGAACCACAAGACCGCGACCTTCATGCTGTTGGGTAATATTTGTACGCGGCGCTGCGGTTTCTGCGCGGTGCCCAAGGGCAAGCCGGAAGCCATCGACTGGGACGAACCGCGCCGTGTGGCTGAGGCTGTGGCCACGCTGGGTTTGAAACATGCGGTCGTAACCAGCGTGAATCGCGACGACGATAACCTCGGCGGCGCCAGGATCTTCGCCGAAACCATCCGCGAGATTCGCGAGCTTATTCCTGATTGCCGCATCGAAGTGCTGATTCCCGATTTTCAAGGTTTGGACGGAGCGCTGAAGATCGTGCTCGACGCGCAACCGGACGTGCTCAACCACAACACTGAGACCGTGCCGCGCCTCTATCGCGCTGTGCGTTCCGGCGCGCGCTACGAGCGCACGCTCACCTTGCTCGAAAACGCCAAGAAGTTTTCTCCCGGGATGGTGACCAAGAGCGGCGTAATGGCCGGCTTGGGCGAAACGACGGACGAACTCATCGACGTATTTCGCGATCTGGGAAGTCGCGGTGTCGATATTCTGACGGTCGGCCAGTACCTGCGTCCGTCAAGAGACCATCTGCCTATTACCCGCTTTTACACCCCGGAAGAATTCCGCAGTCTGAGGAACGAAGCTTTGCGGTTTGGCTTCCGCCACGTTGAATCCGGACCGCTGGTGCGGTCCAGCTATCATGCGCACGAACAGGCGGATGCGACTTCCACGCCGCGGGCGGTGTCCTAGCTTGCGCTGGCTGCCCGATTCTTCTGCCAAAATCTATTTTCCCGGGCATCCAGTGTTGTTCAGCCTCAGTATCCCCATCAGCAAGGTTGCCAACTTTAAGATCGCTAACAGGAGGAAGCGCCGCCGGTGCTTAACCTAATCCTGGTGGTGCTGGGCTTCTTTGCCGGACTGCTGGGCGCGCTGACCGGCATTGGTGGTGGCGTTCTGCTCTCGCCCATCCTCGCCCTGCATTTCGGCATTCCGATTCGCGAGGCCATCGGCACCAGTCTGGTGGCCGTGATCACAACCTCGGCGGCCAGTTCTTCCATACACCTGCAGCGGCACACGACTGACATTCGCCTGGGCATGACGCTTGAACTGGCTACGTCTTTTGGCGCGGCGGTTACCGCGTACCTGGTCGGCTATTTCAATCGCGACGCTCTGGAAGGCTTGTTCGCCGGATTCCTGTTATACAG
>JBAVAV010000182.1:0-2110 GCA_049585895.1 Candidatus Sulfotelmatobacter sp.
CGGTTACGTCAGGCACCCCGCCCGGCAGTTACCGGCTGCCTTCTAACCTGGAGGCCAAGAAAGTTCCAGACCGGATGCGGCGTACTCAGATGTCATACTCTCGAGGGGATGCTTGCCGCCTTGCTCACGACCCACTGGCCGCCGCTATACCCGCCAGTAGTCGGGACGCCAGGTTCTGATTGACTTCTTGATATCGGCGCGGGAGAGCTTTTCGTTCAATGCCCGCTCAGTCAGCATGGACAATTCGCCCTCTGATGCAAAGCGCAGGGCGATGAGCTGGGCTTCGGTTAACTCCGGGATGCGCGAGCGCAATGGCTCGCTCAACAAAGTCATCAGACGCAAACGTTCTTCAAGGCGAATCACGCGGTCTTGCACCTTGAGCGCATAGAGGCGCATTTTAGCGACGGCGACAAGGAACGCGGCCGCCAGAAGAATAAGCAGGAAAGCGTGGATGTGATCGCGCACGTCGCCGTGGCTGATATGCGCAAAAAAGTGGATCAGGGACAGGATCAGGCCCAGTACGAAGACAGGGAGAAGGAAAAAGTGAAACCACGGGTCCCAGCGCGTGTGGTTGGCGAACGTCTGAGGGACTTTTTCAGCCATGACGGAACTCCTTGACGCAGACGTGAAAGTGTAGCAGAGAGATTGAGGACTATTGGAATCGCGATGGTGGGGTTTTTGAATCTCCATTTATGAGCGGGCAATCCAAGACCGCATGAAAGCGATCCAAGTGAGCAAAGTCGGCGGGCCGGAAGTGATGGAACTGGCGGAGTTGCCGGTTCCGCAGCCGAAGGCGAATGAGGCAGTCGTGAAGCTTGCCGCTTCCGGAGTGAACTTCATCGACGTTTACGTCCGCGAGGGCCGGTACAAAGCTCCGCTGCCCTTCGTGCCAGGGCAGGAGGGCGCGGGCGTGGTCACGTCCGTGGGTGCGCAGGCGAAGTCGGTGAAGGCGGGCGATCGAGTGGCGTGGTGCGGATTGCTGGGGTCATATGCGGAGTGTGCGGCGGTGGCTGCCGAGCGTCTGGTGCCGGTCCCGCAGGGCGTGAGCGACCGCGAAGCGGCCGCGGCCATGCTGCAAGGCATGACGGCGCACTATCTTTCGCATGACACGTATCCGCTGAAGCGCGGCGAAACGGCTCTGGTACACGCGGCGGCCGGGGGTGTGGGATTGCTGCTGGTGCAGATGGCGCACAACATCGGGGCGCGCGTTATCGGCACGGTTTCGACCGAGGAAAAGGCGAAGCTGGCGCGTGCGGCCGGGGCGGATGACGTGATTCTCTACACCCAGTCCGATTTTGAGGCCGAAACCAAGCGGCTGACGGGCGGCAGGGGTGTGGATGTCGTCTACGACTCCGTGGGCAAGACGACCTTTGAGAAGGGGCTGAACATTTTGCGGCCGCGCGGATTCATGGTGCTGTTCGGCGGATCGAGCGGAGCCGTGCCTCCGTTTGACTTGATCGCGCTGTCGCAAAAAGGATCGTTGTACGTCACGCGACCCACTCTGCTTCACTACATCGCGACCCGGGAAGAATTGGTTGCGCGATCGGGCGCGGTGTTCAGCATGATGGCCTCAGGAAAGCTCAAGCTGCGGATCGAGCATACTTATCCGCTGGCGGAAGCGCAGCAGGCACACCGGGATCTGGAAGCACGGAGGACGACTGGGAAGCTGCTGCTGATTCCGTGAAGTTAATTGATTCTTTTGATTGGGAAATCAAGATCTGGTATTTCGACGGCTGGGCTCAGATCAGGCGAAGATTGGGAAAGTCCACACCGTAGCGATTGGCATCGCAGGTCATAAGCCTGTCGGCTTTCAGCAAGGCCCGTCCTCATTCGTAGGCTTCATCGCTCCGCATATCGTCGATCCAGGCTTTTATCCCTTCTTCCCCGCCGGGGAACGGATCTGCAATTCCGATGAACTTTTCGAAAGGGTTGGCTTTCGAACGGTCGGGCCGGATCACGGTGCGATCTTCCTCCATCACAAACTCCACGCGGTCGCCGGGTTCCAGCCCCAAGCGCTTACGAATTTCCTGTGGTACCGTTAGCCGGCCCTTGCTGCTGATTGTGCTGAAGTGGCTCATCTTTACCCAGCCTCCTTACTGTAAGGATAGCT
>JBAVAV010000183.1:0-8252 GCA_049585895.1 Candidatus Sulfotelmatobacter sp.
TCATAGGCGCTTCGCCTTCCGCATGTCGATAAACGTTATACCCGGCAAGATCCGAATCCGTAACCGGGAACCAGATCAAGTCGATGAATGCCTGCTGACCCGGGCCGGAAAAAACCGCCTGTAATCCTGCGGGCACCGCTGGCGGGAACACATCGTGGGCGAAGATTTTCACCTCGGGGGTGTCGTCGCCTTCGATGGAAACGTCGGGCTTCCCGGGCTGTTTAATCAGTGTGAGAGTGTCGGCGTGATAGTAGTAGGTTTTCTCCCACTCCAAACTCTGATCGGTGAGCGAAAGCTCCCGCACCCCTCCCGCTTCTACTTCACCCAGCAGCGTCTGTCGGCTCCCCTCCTGCCGGCGAAAAACTTGATACTTGGAATGCACGGCTTGCAGATTCGTCGCCGACGACAATTCTCCCGTCCAACTGAGCACGACGCCCTGCCCCGTGAGATGGGCGGCAAAATCCGCGGGCGGTGGCAGCGTTTCCACCAGAGATACATGCACCTGATTCGACAGCCCAGCGCCACGACCGTCCAGATTGAGCACTTCTACCGCATAAGTAACCGTCGCGAAGGGATTCGATTGCATCGGATCCAGTTGTAGGCCCGAGGGAAGGCTTCCCACGTAGCTGGCCGCCATTTTCTTGCCGGTGGTGTCTTTCGCCGTGGCGAAATCCGGCGGGGGCGCCACTTCGCTCACGGGCACACCACAGGTCGCGAGAGTTAGCTCGACACCTCGGCAGATGCGAGTCTTTCCCAGGTAGCGCACACTCTGCCGGTCCGTCGTTCGCGGAGGAATCGTCCAGGTTAATGTAATTTTGTTGCCCTTGCGTTTGGCGTGCAAGTCCGAAGGCGGCTTGGGCAACTCAAGAGAAGGCGGTTCCGGCGGCCCGATCGCAGCGCAACCCACCATCGCGACAGATGCGGCGAGCGCCAGCATCAGCTTTCCCGTTGACGATTTCATGCGGAAGCAACAGGGTACACCAGCGGCCGGGTTCGTAGCGCTCACCCACGATGCAAGACTGAACACAAGGAGGATTTGAGATTTCCCATGTTCCTATGTGGTTGGGCTTTCTAGAGAATATATCTCGACAAATCCTGATCCTTCACGATGTCCGTCAGCATCTTGCGGACATAATCTCCATCCACGGTGACCTGCTGGCCTTTCTTTTCCGGTGCATCGAAGCTGAGCTCGTCGAGCACGCGTTCCATGATCGTGTGCAGGCGGCGCGCCCCAATGTTTTCCGTGCTTTCGTTCACGCGAAACGCGAAGCGCGCGATTTCGTCCAGCGATTCCGGCGTGAATTCCAACTTCACACCCTCGGTTTCAAGCAGCGCCGTGTACTGCTTCACCAGCGAGGATTTTGGCTCGGTGAGAATGCGGACGAAATCTTCCATGGTCAGTGATTGGAGCTCTACTCGAATCGGAAAGCGGCCCTGCAGTTCGGGAATCAGATCGCTGGGCTTCGAAACATGGAATGCGCCCGCCGCGACAAAAAGGATATGGTCCGTGCGCACCATGCCATAGCGCGTATTTACAGTGGTGCCTTCGACGATCGGCAGGATATCGCGCTGCACGCCCTCCCGCGAGACGTCCGGCCCGTGGCCGCCTTCGCGGCCGGCGATCTTGTCGATCTCATCCAAGAATACGATTCCCGAGTTCTCCACGCGATCAATCGCCATGCGCGTCACCTGGTCCATGTCGATCAAACGCTGTTCCTCTTCCTGTATCAGGTACTCGAAGGCCTCGTTCACTTTCATTTTCCGCTTCTTGGTGCGCTGGCCGAAGATGTTAGGCAACATATCCTTGATGTTGACATCCATCTCCTCCACACCCTGGTTGCTGATAATTTCAAAGCTTGGGAAGTTGCGCTCCCGAACGTCGATTTCCACCTGGCGTTCGTCGAGTTTGCCTTCGCGCAGTTGCTGCCGGAGTTTCTCTCGCGTGCGGCTGGAAGATTCGGCCAATGGGGTGCTGGCATCGATGACCACACCGCCGGTGCTCCCGGCGTGCTCCGGGCGGGGCGCGGGCGATGGTGGCAACAAAATGTCGAGCAGGCGCTCTTCCGCGTTGAGTTCGGCTTTGTCGGCTACATCTTCCAGCTTTTCTTCCCGGACGTTGTCGATTGCGATCTCAACCAGATCGCGCACCATGGACTCCACGTCGCGGCCCACATAGCCGACTTCAGTGAATTTCGAGGCCTCCACTTTGAGGAATGGCGAGTTGGCGAGTTTTGCCAGGCGGCGCGCAATCTCGGTCTTACCCACGCCCGTCGGCCCGATCATGATGATATTTTTAGGAATGATTTCTTCCGCCAGTTCGGGAGTAAGCTTCTGGCGGCGCATGCGGTTGCGCAACGCGATGGCGACGGCGCGTTTCGCGTTCTTCTGGCCGATCACGTATTTGTCGAGTTCGACGACGATCTCACGTGGTGTAAGCTCGTCGAGCGTGAGCTGTTCTTCTTCGGCGGAGCTAGGGAGATAGATGGCCATAAATTCAGTGATAAGTGATCAGTGGCCAGTTCTTGCACCTCGCTCTTGCGGGGCACTGGCCACCGAACAATGCCCACTTCGTCTACAGTTCTTCAATCGTCACATTGTCATTCGTATAGATGCACATTCTGCCCGCGATCTTCATGGATTCTTCCGCGATCTGGCGGGCGGTGAACTGCGTGTGCTGGGCCAGCGCCTGAGCGGCCGCCTGCGCATAAGGACCGCCGCTACCAATGGCCGCCACGCCGCCGTCGGGTTCGATCACGTCTCCCTGTCCGCTGAGCAGATACGTCTGCTCCTTGTCGCAAACCAATAGGAGCGCTTCCAGATGTCGCAGGAACTTATCGGTGCGCCAATCTTTGGCCAGCTCTACGGCAGCCCGGCCCAGATTGCCGTGATACTGTTCCAACTTCGATTCAAAGCGGCTGAAAAGCGTAAAAGCATCGGCGGTGGAACCTGCGAATCCGGCGAGGATTTTGTCGCCGTACAGCCGCCGGATTTTCTTGGCCGTGTGCTTGATCACCGACTCCCCGAGCGTGACTTGACCGTCGCCGGCCAGCACTACGTGACCGTCGCGGCGTATCGACAAAACGGTTGTGGACCGAATCAGTCGCTTCCTGGGCATGAGCGCAATTCCTGATTATAGCAGCGCATGAGAATTCATTAACTCCAACGCCCCGCCATTGCACGCTTAGCCGCTCTAAAAAAGTCGGCTGCTTTCCCGGCTTTCGCGGGGATTGGGAACAGGCCTATAACGGTCGCAGTTATTCGCACGGTAACCGGCTCGAATTACTGATGTGACGTTGTGATTTCGGCCGGCGCTCGTAACTTGGAGTGATGCGCCGTCTTGCCGCCGTGCTCTGCCAGGATGCCCCCTCCCTCCACACCTTACAGATCGCCCTTAGCGAAGTGGGAATGGCGCAGACGACCTGCCGCTCGCATCAGGAAGCGATGCAACTTGTCCTGGGCGGGGACTGCGCCGCGCTGATCGTGGACTTCGATCTGCCGCGGGCAGCGGCCGTGGTCAAGACGGCAGCGCTTCTCGCGCCGCCATACAAGCCTCTGTTGCTGGCGATGGCCGGAGTGTCGTGGATCGGGGCGGGCCAGGCTTTTCAGTCAGGAGCGAGCCGCATCCTCTACAAGCCGCTACAACCGGAGCAGGTGCGAGATGCCTTCGAACCCGGCCGCGGGTGCAAAAAGAAGAACCGTCAAAGAGCGCCGCGTCACGAAATGAGAAGCTTGGTCTATCTGGAATTGGAAATCGGCGCACTCCCGGCGATCGGGATCGACATCAGCGAGCAAGGAATGGCCATCCGCACGGCCGAGCAAATTATCCCACGCCCCAACGTGGCGTTTCGCTGCATTTTGCCCGGCACCAAGGACGAGCTGCGTGGCCACGCCGACGTAGTTTGGGCGGACGCGGAAGGCCGCGCCGGAATGTTCTTCTCGCGCTTGTCGCCTTCCGCGCGAAAACATCTTATACGCTGGCTACGGCAGTGCGGCCGCCGTCAGACGGATGGCTTGCGGAGTTTGCTGCCCTCTGCCGACGGCACTGTGTTCGCCGCCCCATGAAGCTGAGCTTTCGTTAAACTACTCTCCCCGCAGCCGCGCCCGAAGCCCATGCCCACTGGAAATTGAAACCACCAAGGTGCCCGGTCACATCCACGACTTCGCCGATAAAAAACAGCCCCGGAACTTTGCGGCACTCCATCGTCTTGGCGGAAAGTTCTTCCGTGTCCACGCCGCCTGCGGTCACTTCAGCCTTTTCATAGCCTTCTGTCCCGGCCGGCGTGACTCTCCACTGATGCACTTCGCTCTCCAGGACAGCGAGCGCCTGATTCGTCCATGAAGTGGGCGCGTGTAATTCCAGCCAGCGATCGGCAAGCCGCTGCGGAAGGACCTTCCGCAGTTCCGACCGCACCGTGGCCAGATTTCGCGGCGGCGCATGGAGTAGCTTTTGATCGTGTAGTGCCGGATCGCGAAGCGCCGCCGTTACTTCCCGTCCGGGCGCAAGATCAATTACGACTGGCTGCGGCTTCTTCCAATAGGACGAAATTTGCAGAATCGCAGGCCCGCTCAACCCGCGGTGCGTGACCAGCATTTTCTCGCGAAACTGCTGCCCGTTGCTCGATGCGATCACCTCGGTAGAAACCCCTGCCAGATCGCAGTACCGTGCCCGATCCTCGGCGTTGAGGACGAGCGGTACCAGCGCGGGCCAGGGCTCACGAATCTTCAGTCCAAACTGGCGCGCGATGTCGTAACCCAACGAGGTCGCTCCGATCTTCGGAATCGAAAGACCGCCAGTCGCGACCACCAGCGCCGGCGCGTGAAATTCCTCGTCCTCCGCGTGTACGACGAACTCCGCAGTGCGGCTAGCCTCCCGAATGCGCTTATTCAAGAAAATGCTTACGCCGGCGGCGCTGCATTCGCTTTCCAGCATCCTGACGATTTCCCGCGCCGAGCCGTTGCAAAAAAGCTGTCCCAGCGTCTTCTCGTGGTAAGGAATGCGATGCTTCTCCACCAGCGCTATGAAATCGGCAGGCGTATAACGGGCCAGCGCCGACTTGGCGAAGTGCGGATTCGCCGACAAGAAATTCTCCGGCTGGCAATGGATGTTGGTGAAGTTGCAGCGTCCGCCGCCGGAGATGAGAATTTTTTTGCCTAGCCGGTCAGCCCGCTCTAGCACGGCGACGCGCCATCCGCTCTTCCCGGCCTCGATCGCGCACATCAGCCCCGCGGCGCCTCCGCCGAGAATCAGCACATCGAAGGAATGAGTCACGTTGGGAGTTACATGTAAAACAAGCTTAGGCGCGGCAATCCGTATTTCTCCAGCAGCCTCTTGTGGACGTATTGCTTTTGCAATTGCTCGATCTGTGCCGCCACCATCTTGCGCCGGTAGGGAGCAAGTTCACGATCGGCCTCAGCGCGCACCGCCACGACTTCCTCATCGGGAGTTGCAGCCAATAGTGCGGCAAAAAGTTTCTCTTCCAGCACGGTCAGCCTCCGCTCCAGATCTTCCAGCCGCGACGTGGACTTCTTAGTCTCAATCTCTCCCGCCAGATTTCGTAACCTGGCTGCCGCGTCGCATGCTACCTCTCGCACGGAAACGCCACCGCGCTGCGGCAACTTCGTCGCCTCCAGCAAATCTGCGCTGCGCCGCAAGAAACTTGCAATGGTGTGCGGCTCAAAACCCGCATCCGCGCCGGGTTTCGTCGGCGTCTGTTGTTCCCCCGCCACGCCCACGGCGGCCTCTTTCATTTCTTCGGCGGCCGACAGGACCTCTTGCGAACAAAATGTCAGGCTATTCACTTTCTTGGTCTTCGACGGACGCTGGTTATAGCGATCGAACGCCGCGTCGATTCCGCGCAGCGCTGCCTCCAGCGGAATGCTGGCATCTTTCCAGGTTTCGATTAATGCCCAATCGAGGGTCGAGAGCAGCAACCCGCCGCCGCGCCGGTCCAGGAAGTGCTCTTCAATTTCCGTGAAGTAGTTGAAGTAATTTTCCACGTCGGGTCAGGGCGCGGACCGGGATGTTGTCGAGGCACCTTCGCCGCCTCCGTTCCTCGCCTTGGATGAGGTCTTGGGCGCGGCCTTCGGTGACGCCGCCTCGCGCCTCCCCGCGGCGTTACGTTCCCAGATGATGCGCAGGCCCTCGAGAGTAAGCGAGTCATCCACTCTCTTGATGTACTTCGATCCCGTGCCGATCATGGGACCCAGCCCGCCGGTGGCAACCACCTTTGTCTCTTTACCCAATTCGTCCAGAAGCAGTTGAAGAATACCGTCGACCAGTCCCAGATACCCGTAATAAAGCCCGGACTGCAGACTGCCTACTGTATTCGACCCGATCACGCGCACCGGCTTTCGGATTTCCACTCGTGGCAAACGCGCCGTGCGCTGAAAGAGCGCGTCAGCCGAGATGCCGATGCCGGGAGAGATCACTCCGCCCAGATATTCACCTTTCGCCGAAACGCAATCGAATGTTGTTGCGGTGCCGAAGTCCACGATTACGCAGGGCCCGCCATATTTCTCAAACGCGGCCACGGCGTTGACGATCCGGTCGGCGCCAACCTCGGCGGGATTGTCGTAGTGAACCGGCATTCCCGTCTTCACGCCCGGCTCGATGAACAGCGGCTTGGAATTGAAATATTTCTCGCACACTTCGCGCAACACGGGATCGAGCGGCGGTACCACCGAGGAGATCACGATGCCGTGAATCCCGGAAGCCTCCAGACCGGCCATGGCAAACAGGTTGCGAAAGAGCACGCCGTATTCGTCCACCGTGCTGGCCTGCTTGGTGGCCACGCGCCAGTTAGCTACAAGCCGCTCGTAGTGCAGCGTTTCGTCGAGCGCTTCGTCGGAGTGCGCCTTGGTCACCCGGGCAAACACGCCCAGCACCGTGTTGGTGTTGCCTACATCAACAACCAGAAGCATGATTATGCCTTCGTCATCTTGCCCGCACCGTTCCGCTCAAAACCGTCTGCAGGCCCTGCACACTCCGCACCTGTAGAAATCCGCGCTCATCCAGTCCCTCCGTCATTCCTTCAAAGCTGCGGCCATTCTCATCGATGCTAACCATCTTGCCGCGCGCCCAGGAGGAATGCTCGCAAAACCTGCGCAGAATCGACGCGCGCGCATCCGTCTTTTCCAGCAGATCGCGATACTCGCGGTCCAGCGATTTTAGCAAAGCCGCCGCCAGCTCTACCCGCGACCACTCGCTGCCGGTCGCCAAACGCAACGACGTAGCCTGCTCCGCCAACTCCGCCGGAAAATTCGCCTGATTCACGTTGATGCCAATGCCCACCACGATGTAGCGGACCCGCGTGGCCTCGGCATTCATTTCGGTGAGAATGCCGCAGAACTTTTTCCCGTCAATCAGCAGATCATTCGGCCATTTCAAGTCGAGAGTCACGCGCGAGTCAACTTGCTTGATCGCCGCGCGCACGGCCAAACCTGCGGCCAGCGAGAGCACCAGGATCTCGGATGGCGGCAGCGGCGGCCGCAGCACCACGGAGCAGCAAATCCCCGCCGACTGCGCTGAGTGCCATACATGGGATCCGCGGCCACGCCCGGCAGTTTGTTCTTCGGCAAGAAACACGCTGCCTTCCGGCGCGCCCTCCGCAGCCGCTGTCATTGCCGCCGCGTTCGTCGACCCAATCTTGTAAAAATGATGAAGCTTTGCATCGAAACTGGTGCCGCGCAGCAATGGCCGCAGCATCTCCGGCAGCAACAGATTGGGAACAGCGCGCAGTTGATATCCCGTGGCCGGATGCCCGGCCACATCCACCCTCAGCCCCCGCAGTTGTTGAATCAGCCGCCACACCTCCGACCGGCTCGAAGAAATCTCCTCAGCAATTTTGGTCCCGCTGACGATAACCGTGGCATGCTCCATCAGGAGGCGCACAATTCGGCCCAGGCGGACATCGGTGGGTTGTGCGGGTGGCGCGGGCCCTCCCTTCGGAGGCCTCAGGGCCGGTTTTGCCCGCGAAACCATGTTGCCGCGAATTGTCGCAGTCTTCTTGATGCCGGAATTATGCTGGAGCGGGCGGAAAAGCACAAACCAAGAGTTTGCGGCGAGGGAAGAGTTCGTCGATCTATACCGGCGTAACCCGCAGGCTCATATCCACCGCCTGCGGCGAATGCGTCAGGAAACCAACGGAGATAAAATCCACTCCAGTTTCCGCATAGGTGCGAACATTTTCCAAACGGATTCCGCCGGAACACTCTAGCGGAATGCGGTGGTCGAGTGGGGCACAGCGCTCGAC
>JBAVAV010000184.1:0-2958 GCA_049585895.1 Candidatus Sulfotelmatobacter sp.
TTGCCGTTAAATAACCCATAAGAATGTTATTATTACCAGTCAAAAGACCTTGTGCAACACCCGTTCCCAGCGCTGTATTTTGAGTACTAGTTGTGGCTATGAGAAAACTCGATCTACCAAAAACAGCGTTATTTGCACCGGTGCATAGATTTAAGCAAAATGATCCAAATCCACTATTTCCATCTGATGCCGTATTTGTTGTTAGGCAATTAGAACCAAAAGCGCAATTATCAAAACCACTTATCAACGAACCTAGAGAAGTGCTTCCAACTGAAGTATTACGCGTACCGCTTGTTGTAAATCTTTGAGATTGAAAACCAATTGCTGTATCTTGAGTGCCTGTGGTCAATGAAGTAAAAACTTGACTTCCCAAACCCACTGTATCCACTGCTGAAGTTATATTTGTGGCGTTAGACCCTAAAATTAAATTTATTAAACCAAAATCTATTGTTTCGGTATTAGTCGTACCTCTAAATTTCAGGGTTGTATTTGCTGTTAATATATTAATGTTATGCGATGCATCAGGGAAAACTTTAACTCCGTCATTACCCGTGAGAGTCTCTAAAATTGATCCGGGTGGAATTCCTGAAACACCTGAAACAAAAAATTGACTCATTATGCCACCCTAACGGCATGTAAATATGCCGATGCTGTTAAAGATCCTGCACTATCTAAAGCATAAGCATTAAGGTTATAAAGGGTTGTGACTGTCAAAGTTGCTCTGACAACAGGTGTTAAAACCGTAATTCCAGATACTGTTGTCGGAGAAGTAGGAGTAACTGCTCCCGCATGTGGAACTTGACCCCTTGTATTGCCTAATGTTGAAATAGTAGCTTCAAAGAGTGTTCCGGTGATTAATCCAGCATTATAAAGTATTATTCCCTGTAAATCCCATACACCAGGAGAAAGAGATGCACTAATTAAAGTAACAGCTGAATTATTAGGTACTGCTAATGCAGGGCCACCTGTTAAATCTCGCAATTCTCCGATTATTCCAGGCATAGGACCAGTTCCGGAAATAATTCCTACATAGCCCATTAATGCCGTCATTGTTCCGGATACCAGAGGACTTGTTTGCCAAGCTGGTACGCCGGAAATATCAGTATTAAGTAATGCCCTTCCTACCGTAGGGATTGGGGCTGCCGCTGTTAAAGCTCCTGTTCCGACTAAAAGTAAATTTTGCGGTGCTTGAACATTAAGGGTTAATCTATGTGCGACTGTACCATCTGAGAAAACATTTGTTCCAGTAACGTTAATGACTCCATCATCTGGAGTTACAGGGCCGGCAATATCAGTTGTGAACTCAATTGTTCCACCTCCACCGCCTCCACCTGCAAAACTTATATATTCGGTGATAATCACTATACCAGCTGCGCCCACACCACCAGTTTGAGAAGAACCAGCGCCATTGACGGCTGCTCCACCTCCGCCACCACCTGCCGAGTTACCATTATTTCCTATAATCGACGTTGATGTGCCAGCCACAGCACCCACAGCACTACCACCAAAAAAGGTTTCTCCACCTTCTCCACCGATGACAACGCCTCCAACAAAAATCGATCCTGATAATCCTGCTGCACCTTCGGTTTGATAATCACCACCTGTTCCAATACCAGGAGCACCACCACCTGGAAAAATACCAGACGACTTAGCTCCATGTCCCCCATCTCCACCAGTTGCAGATATCAAAGCACCTAAACTCGTTGTACCACCAGTTCCCCCAGGGCTTGCTCCAGTATTTGCTCCGCCTGCCCCCCCTGAACCAATTGTCACTGCTTGAGATGCCCCTATTGTTGCAGCAGAAAAAAGTACTCTAGCATAACCACCAGCTGAACCACCACCGGCAGCATTTTGAAAAGCTCCTGTAGCTGCTCCACCACCTCCACCACCTCCACCAACCACTTCAATATCGCAAAAACTCATATTAGTTGTAGGCGTGTAAGTTCCTGTAGTAAGAAAAACTTGTCTTACAATTCTAACAACAGAAGATCCTTGTGGTGTTGTTTCTAAATTGATATTTGGTGAGTCGTAAGTAACTGCGATTGTCCCGCCAACTGAAGTTATTTCACCAATATTTAAATGTGTCCCACCAGGATTTAAAACAGCTGATCCGATGATCAGTTGACCATTTTGAGTCATCAAGCCGGGATGTGGAGGAGCTAAACCAGTATTAAAATTCACATTATTAGCTAAAAGGACTCCATTTTCAAAACCTGACATAAAACCTCTAAAAGGGTGTTGGAGCTGCTGCGATTCCGGGAAAACTGATTTCCCAATCTATAGTCCTTCCTACAATACCAATACAATTTATTTGTACTAATGCTCCGGAAGTTGTCACAGTCACATTGACTCCATTAAGCGATGTATCATTTTTTATAATTAGATCAATATTGTCTGAGTTTTGACCAACTATAGAAGCTATTCCTGCTACATTTTTACATACTAGAGAGCCATATGATCCAACCCCAGATCCATCATCCCCAAAACCTGCAACTAATACTTGAAATGTAAATGTAGCATTATCATTTCCAGCGGTATTGAAAGTTGCTGTTAGAGTTGTTGCCCCAATTGTTGTTCCTTTTACTCTAATAAAAGTAATAAAAAGATCACCTGCATGACCAGTTTCATAGGTGATTATTCCAGCACCTCCGAAAACTCGTAATGTGTTTGCTTGAGGTACTACGCTTCCTAAACCTGTTGGAGCTGTAGGAATTGTTAAATCAACAAGATCAGTAATAAAATTTAAAGGAACATCTGGTGGAAGAATGCCACCTCCACCACTAGAAGCCACAAAAAACTGGCTCATTTACTACCTATATCCAATAATCTGAAGAAAATTAGGTTGAGAAGCTGTTTTTCCATAAAGTATTTGCCCTTTTCTAAGGACTAAAGTTCCTGTCCCATAAGTTCCACCATCATAATGATTTGTTTGAAAATCAACTATGAGAGTACCTTGAG
>JBAVAV010000185.1:0-9168 GCA_049585895.1 Candidatus Sulfotelmatobacter sp.
GATCTACACTTGCCAGGCTGGCGCGGACGGCGAGTTCAGTTGGACACTCAAAGGTCCCGAGGCGGAGTTGCACGATCGAAACGATAAAGTGATCGGGAGCCATTCTGCCGGGCCTACGTGGAAACTGAAAGACGGCAGCGAAGTTACAGGCAAGGCAGCGGCACACGTGGACTCGCTTGATGCCGACTCGATTCCGTGGCTGCTGTTGAATGCGGTGGGACACGCCGGCAAGGGTGTCCTCGCCAGCGTAACGACGATTCAGCGAGTGCACACGCACGGCGGCAAGCCTCCGGCTGACGGATGTGACGCACAACACGTCAACGCGCAGAACAAGAGCAGTTACTCCGCCGATTATTACTTCTACGCGCCCGCCAAGTGAAGCGCTCTTTCGAAAGTACACGAAGAAGAAAAACTGCACCGGCTGATTTGCGGCGCGAACCAGCCGGTTTAAGTTATCCCAGACTGCGCCAGGAGATCCTTCTTCCTCGCAGTTACTTTTTGTCGTGCATCTTCTTGGTTTCAGCTGCGTTGACCGCGGGAGGCTTGGCAGTCTCTGACTTGGCCGCCATTGTCTTCGGTCTCCAGTATTCGGGTGCGATGGCAGCTACCTGCTCGGGCGCGTTGCTTAACTCGGGCAAGAACCGGTTGATAACCGTCTCCGTGTTCTCCACCGCATCCGCATTCGTCTTGAGGAACTTCGCGTAACCTTCGTCTCCCAACATTTGTTGCATGGTCGGAAGCGTGTCGTACCCAGCCAGAGAGCTTTGTAAGATGGTTACATAAAACACTGTGCCCTCCTGACCGGCCACGGCCTGCGATACCAGGGTAGTCAGCGGTGGCGAGGCTTTCTCGCGCGCAGCCTTTGTTTCCTTCAGCAGTTCTTCGAAGGCAGCTACTTGTCCCGGCTTCACGTGCACAATCGTAGTGCGCAGATAGCGAGAGTCTCCCAGCATTTTTGCCATAGCCGCTCCATCGGCAGGAGCGTTGCTGCTGAGATCCCAACGGCGCCGGCGAAATTCAGATCGTGAACTCACCAGGCACTGGCTGAATTCCTGAAACAACTTCTCAGTGGCAGCCTTGCCATAGGTTTTTTGTATGGCTCCAAAGAACGCTCCTGTGGCTTGCTCGGCATCCCCGTAGCTGTTGCGCAGGCTGATGAAGGTGACGCGGTCTCCCGGTCCGTATATCGTTTCCATGGTCAACCAGGCGTCGCCATTGCTCTGACGGTTGGCTGCCACCATCTTCTTCGAAAGGGCGTCAAACTCTGCCCGCTTCTCCGGTTTTACTTGTGCGGTGTAAACGTCGAGATACTGCTCCCGGTCCTGGCCGGCAGCCAGCGCCGCCAGCAACACGACTGCGACTGCAGTCCACAAAGCCTTTCGCTTCATAGAAGCCTCCTTTATCGGTTGGAATCGTTTTGCCTGGTGTTTCCCCGAGCGAGGCCACGCTACTCCCGCCCGGGGCCGCCGTCAAGTGCAGAACCGCACAAGTGTCGGGAATGGCGGTTCGATTCCGGTTTTGGACTGCTAACGGAGGTGTTGAAGCGCACGTTTCCCGGGTTGATAATGTAAATAGTTCGCCGCTGATTGTCGATCGATAGGGCGACCGTTGGTTTAGGAGTTGCCATGCGTGAAGTCATCATCGCCTCGTCGGTCCGCACGCCCGTGGGACGCGCCTTCAAAGGCACGCTCCGCGCCACCCGTCCTGATGAACTGGCGGCCATCGCGATCAAGGGCGCGCTGGAGCGCGTACCGGAACTCGATTCGAAAGAGATCGAAGACGTGATCCTGGGCTGCGCCATGCCTGAGGCCGAGCAAGGGATGAACGTGGCCCGCATCGCCTCGCTGCGGGCGGGACTTCCGGTGGAGGTTTCGGCGCTCACCATCAACCGCTTCTGCTCGTCGGGCCTGCAGGCCATCGCCATGGCCGCCGAGCGCATCATGAGCGGCGGCGCGGAGGCAATTGTCGCCGGTGGCACCGAATCTATGTCGATGATTCCTATGGGCGGCCACAAGATCTCGCCCAATCCATGGCTCGTTGATCATTATCCTGACGCATATCTGAACATGGGTCTCACGGCCGAACGCGTGGGCCAGCGTTTCGGTATTACCCGCGAGGCAGCGGACGAGTTCTCCTTGCGCAGCCACCAGAAGGCATTGGCCGCAATCCAGGCTGGCAAGTTTGATGACGAAGTTGTGGCCGTTCCAGTGAGCTTCACTACTCCGAACGGATCGAAGCCCAAGCGGCAGGAGATTGTTTTCAAGATGGACGAAGGCCCGCGTGCCGACACGTCGCTGGAAGCGTTGCTCTCGCTCAAACCCACCTTCCAAGTGAAGGGCACGGTGACCGCGGGCAACTCCTCTCAGATGTCCGATGGCGCGGCGGCTGCGGTGGTCATGTCCGCAGAACGCGCACAAGCGCTCGGCATCGCGCCGCTGGCCCGCTATGTTGCATTCGCGACGGCGGGATACAAGCCGGAAGAGATGGGACTCGGTCCCGTGTTCGCGATTCCGAAAGCGTTGAAGATGGCCGGGCTGAAGCTCGCGGACATCGACGTGATCGAGTTGAACGAAGCCTTTGCCGCGCAGTCGCTGGCCGTGATTAAGGAAGCGGGGCTCGACCCGGAAAAGGTAAATCCAAATGGGGGAGCTATCGCCCTCGGACATCCGCTGGGCTGCACCGGAGCCAAGCTGACCGCCGCCATCATCCGCGAACTCAAGCGCCGCAGCGGACGCTACGGCATGGTGACCATGTGCGTTGGCGGCGGTATGGGCGCGGCGGGGATTTTCGAGAATCTCAATTAACCACTAAGGGCACTAAGGTACACGAAGGAAGCTGCCTAGGATTTCCTTTGTGAACTTCGTGGCCTTTGTGGCTATTTTTCCTGTCCGTTGTGACGGATGAACTGGACTCCTAAGCGGCGATGCGATACCTCTCAAGACTGAGGTATCTATGGCCACTGTTCCCATCCACCGACTCACCGCCCAGCAAGTCAGCCACGCGGTCATCACCGCTGCTATGAAAGTCCATACTGAGCTGGGTCCCGGCCTGCTGGAAAGCACTTATACGGCTTGCCTGCAGTACGAACTTGGCCGGGCCGGGGTCCAATCCGCTACGCAGGTGGGCCTTCCTGCTATTTATTTTGGAGTGAAGCTCGAACTCGGCTATCGCATCGATCTGTTGGCGGAAGACCTTGTGGTGGTGGAGATCAAATCAGTTGAGGCAATCTCCCCGGTGCATCAGGCACAAGTCCTTTCGTACCTCAAGCTCAGTGGTAAATCCATTGGATTGCTTATAAACTTCAATGTTGTACATCTGAAAGATGGCATCAGGCGCTTCGTGAACGGAACGGGCTGGAAATAAGAGGAATAACCACAAAGGGCACGAAGGTCCACTAAGGAAAAACCGGGACGAGTGTTTCTGGATTTCCTTCGTGCACCTTCGTGCACCTTCGTGACCTTCGTGGTTCAGAGGTTTTCTTATGGCCACTACGACTGCGGTTCCAAGTACCAGAATCTCCGGCGGCAGCTTTCTGCTGGAATCCCGGCGTCCTGAGGAAGTCTTTACGCCCGAAGACTTCACCGAGCAGCATCGGCTGATCGGGCAGACTGCCGAAGAGTTCGCTGTGAACGAGATACTGCCCAACGTGGAGAAGATCGAGCACAAGGATTTCTCTATTTCGCGCGATCTGCTGAAAAAGGCCGGGGAGTTGGGACTGAGCGGCGTCGAAATCCCCGAGGCCTACGGCGGCCTCGAAATGGACAAAGTAACCGCTTCCGTGATCGCCGATCATATCGCGAAATATGCCGGCTTCGCCACCACCTGGGGCGCGCATAGCGGCATTGGCATGTTGCCCATCGTGTATTTCGGAACCGAAGAGCAAAAGAAAAAGTACCTGCCGCGGCTCGCCACCGGCGAGATTGTGGGCGCTTATGCGCTGTCGGAATCCACCTCCGGGTCCGACGCCATGAACTGCCGTGCGCGCGCCGAGCTCTCGGCCGACGGCAAGGACTACATCCTCAACGGCGAGAAAATGTGGATCACGAATGCCGGCTTCGCCGACCTCTTCACCGTTTTCGCGAAGATCGATGGCGAGAAGTTCTCGGCGTTTTTAGTGGAAAAAACTTTTCCCGGCTTCTCCGTGGGCGGGGAAGAGCACAAGATGGGGATTCGCGGATCGTCCACTTGCCCGATCATCCTCAATGACTGCAAGGTGCCGGTGGACAATCTGCTGGGCGAAATCGGCAAGGGACACGTGATCGCTTTCAACATTTTGAACATCGGACGCTTCAAGCTGGGCGCGATGTGTGTGGGCGGCGGCCGCGTCTCGCTGGAAAACGCCGTCAGCTATGCCAAGCAGCGCAAGGCGTTCGGCAAGCCAATCAGCGATTTCGGCCTGGTGCGCGAAAAAATCGCCAATATGGCGACGCTGCTCTATGTCGGTGAATCGCTGGTTTATCGCACTGTAGGCATGATGGACGTGGCCCTCGGCGAAGTGGACAAGTCCGGCGCGGACGCGAGCAAAGAAACGCGCAAGGCGATCGAGGAATACGCGGTCGAGTGCTCGATCATCAAGGTCTGGGGTTCGGAGATGATCGACTATATCGTCGACGAGACTGTTCAGATTTATGCGGGCTACGGCTTCGTGGAGGAGTATCCAGCGGAGCGCGCTTATCGCGACGCGCGCATCAACCGCATCTTCGAGGGTACCAACGAAATCAACCGGCTCATCATCACCGGCTTTCTGCTGAAGCGGGCCATGAGCGGCCAATTGCCGCTGATGCCCGCGATCAAGAAACTAATGGACGAAGTGCTCGCGGGTCCGTCGGTGAGCGAAGACCTGGAAGGCGCGCTCGCCGAAGAACGCAAGCTGGCGGCACAAGCGAAAAAGCTTGCGCTGTTCGCCGCCGGCGCCGCCACCCAGAAATACATGCAGGGGATTCAGGACCAGCAGGAAATCATGGGTGCGATCGCTGACATGACGATTGAATGCTTCGCCATGGAATCGGCGGTGCTGCGCGCGCACAAGATAGCCGAGGTGAAAGGGGAGGCCATTGCTGCGCTCCCGATCGCGATGACGCGAGTCTATCTCTCGCAGGCAATGGAAAAGATCGAATCGGCTGCCAGGAAAATCATCGCCGCCGTGGCCGAAGGAGACATGCTGCGCACGCAACTCGCAATTCTGCGCCGTCTGGCCAAGTATGAACCATACAACACCATCGATCTTCGCCAGCAAATTGCGCAGAAGGTGATCGAGCGGGGTAAATATGTCACTGCGTAGGAGCTCTACTGTGTTTCCCATCATAGATACAGTGTTTCCTGTAATCGTGCACGCTTGCTTTATCGAAGACTGTTCAAAGCAACACGGTTCGCGAAAAAATTACTGGCTTTGTTCGCCACTCAATTCCGGGAAGTAAGTTCCGCTCTTTCCGACCCCATGAATCGTTTTCGGTAACCATTTCAATAACTTAATTTAGTCAGCCCAAATCTTACGCAGCGCGTATTCAAGCCAAAAGAAATTTTGGCACGCCACGTGCTTCACGTCCGACTGTTCGCCGCTGGCTTGCGCGCCACGTCTATCAGGCCTTTTCTTTGGCCCGCTGCCGGTAATCTCTGGAGTCCATAGACAAACTGGAGGAAGCAATGAAAAGCATGAGGATACGTGTGCGCTTTAGCGGGCCCCTGTTTTCCGCGATAAGTATTGCCTCTCTATTCGTTTTGTCAGCAGTCGCATCCGCTCAGTGGGTCACCACCGCAACCCAAGGTGTGGGTCCCGCTCTGGCTAATGCAACCGCCCAAGGATGGTTGCCGAATTCCACCCCGGTTCACGTTAACTTGGGACTGCAGATTCAGAATCGGGCCGCTCTGGTCAGCTATGTTCAGAGCATCACCACTCCTGGCAATCCGCTCTACGGGCAGGAGCTGCAACCATCCGATTTCGTCACCGCCTACGCCCCGTCAAGCGCGCAAGTGCAGAGCGTCGTGAGTTACTTGAACCAGGAGGGATTTACAAACGTACAGATTGAGCCGAACAATCTGATGATTTCCGCCGATGGAACCGCGGCGACGGTGAATCAAGCGTTCAATACCCAGCTTGAGTCTTACCTTGTGAACGGCGCTTCCGTGTACGCGAACGTTACCCCGGCACAGGTGCCCGCGAATCTCGGCGGTATTGTCGCGTCGGTGCTGGGACTGAACAACGCCGGCATGATGGCTCTCCCTACCGTCAGCGTGCCGAACTTTCCAGGCGCGTACCGGCCGGCAGACCTTGGGATAGCGTATGACGCTGGTACCACGCCGACGGGCTCCAAGACCCCGATCGCGATTTTTGCCGAAGGCGACGTAACCGGCGTTATCAGTGACCTGCGCCTCGCGGAGACCAATAACAAGCTCGCGAAGGTTCCCGTAACCGTGGTGCAAGTGGGACTGGCCAGCCCTGACGTATCCGGCGCGGACGAATTTGACATGGACACCCAGTATTCCACTGGTTTGGCCAGCACGGTTTCCCGCCTCTACATCTATACGACGACATCGTTGACTGACTCGGATGTGGCGCTGATGTTCAATCACTTCGCTGCGCAGAAGCTGGCACGAGCCGGCAGCGCTTCTTTCGGGATCTGCGAAGCGTTCCCGTTCGTAGATGGTTCAATGCTGGTTGACGACAATGCCTTCCTGGAAGCGGCTGCCCAAGGCCAAACTGTATTCGCCTCCAGCGGAGATAACGGTTCTGCCTGCGGCGTCGTGGGAGTGAACGGAGTCACCGGCGGTGGAGCGCCCATGGTGGAGTATCCGGCTTCGTCGCCTTATGTGATCGCGGCGGGCGGCACAACTCTGGTCACGAACAGCGATGAAACCTACGATCAGGAGATCACCTGGTATGCCGGCGGCGGCGGAGCCAGCCAGTTTGAGCTTTCCCCGTACTGGCAGTCTGCGGTCAATCCGCTGTCGACTGCGGGCAAAGGCGTGCCCGATATAGCGATGGATGCCGATCCCAACAGCGGCGTCTACATCTGGCTGGATGGCACTGAACAGTGTTGTTATGGGGGCACCAGTCTTTCGTCGCCCCTGGCATTGGGCGCCTTCGCGCGCTTCCAGAGTGCACATTCCAACAAAGTGGGCTTCGGAGGGCCGGCTTTCTATGCGGGTTCGACGGCCGCTCCCAACCCAGCATCTCCGGTGGGATTTCACGACATCATTCTCGGCGGCAACGGCTTGTACACCGCTTTGCCGGGTTACGATCTCACGACTGGTCTGGGTACGTTTGATATTTCGAAGTTCAACGCGGCCCTGCCCAAACATTAGGACTGCGTAAGACCGAAGGGAAGCGGGGTCAGTTCTCCGCTTCCCTTTTCGCGTATCTCCATCTCTCTTCTTCACCTTCGTGTGAGTATCGTGCCGTCAGTCCTTTGGAAAGTTTGGATCGGCCTTCACTTCTTCGATCTGGGCCGTGTGACGCGCACTGTGCGCCGAGATCAAGAGCAGCCACTGATAGCCATCCAAGGTGCCCAGCACAGGATGGTCGAGAAAATGATCGCGCAGGTCATCGTTGGTCGTACGGACGTACTCGATGGTTGTCGCCCGGCTGTCCTCGAACGCTTTCGTCAAGTCCGCTTCGGTCGGCCAGCGGCCCGTCGGACGTAGAAATTCCGGAGCCTGCACCTTGTGGCTGCGGTCCGGAACCTTTTCCAGAACAATCTCATCCTTCCCCTTTACCTGATCGCGCTTGTCAGGGGCCGCCGGGGACTGCATAATTTGGTTCTGCACCAAGCCGAAGATGGTGGATTCCGAGATCGTAATGTGCTCCGCAACCTCGGCCACCGACCAGCGGTCCGGGGCGGATTTGAATGTCCATTGCTTCTGGGAAAGCCCGGCAATGGATTTCAGAAAGTTATCGCGCGTGGTTTGAAACTGCTTGATTGCCGCTTCCCGCTCCTGAGCTGTCAGCGTGGTTGGTGCGGCTGGGGCCGTCATCTGCGCGGTTGCCGAGACTCCCACCAGCCAAACGAAAAGGACTACACTAAGAACGGCCGAAGTTTTTCTTGCTTGCATGGACCGCCTCCTGGGTTATTCACATCTTAGAATATCGGTCACGAATTCTTCTTTAACTCTTCCATCACGCTCTGAATCAGTTCCTTGGCGTCCGTTAAACTCTTCATGATGATCTGGATGTCCATCACCGGCTTGCCCGGCCAGCGCTGGCTCTGGCAGTAGACGCCGTGCTGCCCGACCAGCGCCATGGCGTCGGTAATCGTGTCCAGGGTTACGGCCAACCGTCCCCGCGGTACACCCATCATGGTTTCGTAGCGTTCCAACTCGTCCTGCTTTTCGTCGAATACGGGCATCGGGAGATTGTAACGTGAGCACCCGGCAGAGCATAATTGTCAGGCTGCTTTCCACTGCCTGGTTCATACGTCAGAGCAGTTAGCAATTGGCAGTTGGCATTTGGCTCTGACCAACGGCTTGCGAACTAGATGAAAACTGGATGGCTAAATGCTAACTGCCAAGCGCTCAATGCAGCCTTGTAAGGAGACTCCATGCCAAAACGAATTGCCCTCTTGACCTCCCTGATCTTCACCCTCACTCTCCTGGCCTCGGCTCAGGGTAAACCTAGCCCGGCGGCGTCCGCTTCTTGCGATCTGGGCGGCGGAAAGAGTATTAAAACCGATTATTCCAGCCCGCGGATGAAAGGCCGCAAGATTTACGGCGACCTTGTGCCTCTTGGCGAAGTCTGGCGCACTGGAGCCAACGAAGCCACCACCTTCGTCACCAGCGCCGATGTCATGGTCGGCGGCAAGGCCGTTCCCGCCGGCAGCTACACCATCTTCACCGTTCCCAACGCCGGTCAGTGGACGCTCATCATCAATAAGCAAACTGGCGAGTGGGGCATACCGTACAAGTACGAGAGCTCCGAACTGGCCCGCGTGGATATGAAGGTCTCGCAACTGCCCACGCCGGTGGAGAACTTCACCATTGCTTACGACAAAGCAGGCAACAGCTGCACTTTGCGCATCGACTGGGAGACCACCCGCGCTTCAGTCGACATCTCGGCAAAATAGAAGATGGCGGACGAAATGTCTGTTGATTTACGGTTGGCGACGGCTGAGCGCGTCCGCCGCTTGCTGTGCTTCCGCCAAGTCGGGCGACAGTTTTAACGCCTGCCGATAAGCC
>JBAVAV010000186.1:0-12496 GCA_049585895.1 Candidatus Sulfotelmatobacter sp.
ACTTCAGACTCTTCAGGTATTCGCGGAATGGCTTGCCTAAATCTTCGCGCTTGAGGGCGAACTCGACTGTTGCTTTCAGGAAGCCCAGCTTGTCGCCGGCGTCGTGGCGGCGGCCTTCGTAGACGCAGGCGTACATCTTCTCTTTCTTCAGCAAATGGCGCAGGCCGTCTGTGAGTTGGAGTTCGCCACCGGCTCCGGGAGTGATGCCCGACAGCGTTTCGAACACCGCGGGAGTGAGCACGTAGCGGCCAATCACCGCGAGATTGGATGGAGCATCCTGCGGTTTGGGTTTCTCGACCAGATCGAGAACCTCATACAGCCTGCCTTTTGATCCCGGCACCTCCCTGGCTTTGAGCACTCCATACGAGGAAATGGCTGGACCCTCGATGACCTGCGTGGCCAGGACGGAGCACTGCTTCTGGTCGAAGACGTCGATCAATTGCCTGAGGCAAGGCACTTTGGCGTCAATGACATCGTCGGCCAGCAGCACGGCAAAAGGCTCGTTGCCGATGAGTTCGCGCGCGGTGAGAATGGCGTGGCCGAGGCCGAGCGCCTCTTTCTGGCGAACGTAGGACACGTGAATCATGTCGGAAATCGAGCGCACGATCTTGAGCAGATCGGTCTTGTTACGCTCTTCCAGCATTTTTTCGAGTTCGTAGCTGACGTCGAAATGATCTTCGATGGCCTGCTTGCCGCGGCCCGTGATGATGATGATCTGATCGCATCCCGAGGCCATGGCCTCTTCCACGCCGTATTGAATGATGGGCTTATCCACCAGCGGGAGCATTTCTTTGGGCTGGGCTTTGGTTGCGGGAAGAAAGCGGGTGCCGAGGCCGGCGGCGGGGAAGACGGCTTTGCGGACTCTCGTGGTCTGGCGGCGGTCGATGGCGGTTCGTCTTTGGTCTTTATCTTTGTCTTTGGTCTTCGGCATGGTGGCGGGATTATTGTACCTGTCTGGGGTGGTGATGCAGCGCCTGAAGGCGCGGGTGATTCTGTGGAGCGCAACGGCATGCCTGAAGGCATGCCCTGATACGAATCTCGCCTCGTTAAGGCAGCCGGCTATGAAATGCTTTCTGTTGCTGGGGAACGCACTTCTGATGTGGTCTCCACGGTGGCCAGTTGCTCTAAGATTGCGCGCAACGCGCGCAGTACTTCCTGCGCCGCTGCCGGTTTCAGAACGAACTTCAGCATCCCGTCGGGAGTGAACTGCGCCCCGCGCTGGGCCGAGACGAAGCGGGCGAGCTGTTCGGGATCCACGATGGCGGTCTGGCGGAATTTGAAGCTTACGAAATCGCGCTTGCGTTCGATGGAGTTTACGCCGACGCGCATGCATAAGAGTTTCAGCGAAGCGTAGTCCAGCAGGTTGCGGACGGCGGGCGGAGGCGGCCCGTAGCGGTCT
This sequence comes from Candidatus Sulfotelmatobacter sp., assembly GCA_049585895.1. Classification (GTDB taxonomy): domain Bacteria; phylum Acidobacteriota; class Terriglobia; order Terriglobales; family Acidobacteriaceae; genus Sulfotelmatobacter. Next base: position 1,400 of record JBAVAV010000186.1, read on the forward strand.
TCAAGTTCGGCGGCCACATCGCTGAGTTGCGATTCGGTTTCCACGCGCGCGACGCGCTTGTACATCTGCAGGCGCTGATTTTCCTCGGGGATGTAGTCGCCGGGCACGCGAATGTTGAGGCCTAGATTCAACTGCGTCTCGGCCTCGTCGGGAGCGGCTTCGCCCTTCATCTCGCGCACGGCGCGCTCCAGCATTTGGGTGTAAAGTTCGAAGCCAATGGCCTCGATGTGCCCGCTTTGCTCGCCGCCGAGAAGATTTCCCGCGCCGCGCAGTTCCAAGTCGAGAGCTGCGATCTTGAATCCCGCACCGAGGTCGGAAAATTCTTTCAACGCCGCCAGGCGGCGGCGCGCGATGGGTGTGAGCTCGATTTCTGGCGGCAATAACAAATATGCATAGGCACGGCGATTTGAGCGCCCCACGCGGCCGCGGAGTTGATACAGCTCCGACAGGCCCAGCCGGTCGGCGCGATTGATCAAAATCGTATTGCAGAGAGGAATGTCGAGACCGTTTTCGATGATCGTGGTCGCCACCAAAATGTCGGCCTCGTGATGCATAAATTTCAACATCACTTTCTCTAGTTCGCCCTCCGACATCTGCCCGTGGCCCACCGTGATGCGCGCCTTGGGAACCAGCGTCTGCAGCTTGGCAGCGATCTCCCAGATGCTGTCCACGCGGTTGTGGACGAAATAGACCTGGCCGCCGCGCTCCAACTCCTGCTCCAGCGCCGACTGAATCAGCTTCTCGTCCCAGTTCGCGACTACGGTTTGAATCGCCATGCGGTCTTTGGGAGGCGTTTCGATCACGCTCATGTCGCGCAGTCCCACCAGCGACATGTGAAGTGTGCGCGGAATCGGAGTAGCTGACATGGTGAGCACGTCCACTTGCTTGCGCATCTGCTTGATGCGTTCTTTATGGCGCACTCCGAAGCGCTGCTCTTCGTCGACGATGAGCAGACCCAAGTCAGAAAACTTGAGGTCCTTCGAAAGGATGCGGTGCGTGCCAATGAGGACGTCAATCTTGCCGGTTTCGGTTTTCTGCAGAATGTCTTTCTGCTGCTTCGCATTGCGGAAGCGGCTAATCATTTCAATGGTGACGGGAAAGGCCGCGAAGCGCTGCTTGAAGGTTTCATAATGCTGAAAGGCGAGAACGGTGGTGGGCGCCAGCACCGCGACCTGCTTATTGTCGCTGACCGCCTTGAACGCCGCGCGCATGGCGACTTCCGTCTTGCCATAGCCGACATCGCCGCAGAGCAGCCGGTCCATGGGCTGCGCCGTTTCCATGTCGCGGACTACATCTTTAATAGCCTGCGCTTGATCTTCCGTCTCGCTGAATTCAAAGGCATCTTCAAACTCGCGGAACCACTCAGTGCCCGGTGGAAAGGCGTGGCCCTCCGCGGTTTTCCGCTCGGCGTATAGCTTGAGAAGTTCGTCGGCCATGTCTTTCATGGCCTTGCGCACACGCGCTTTCGTCTTCGTCCACGCAGCAGTACCCAGGTGGCTCAAGGCCGGCTTGGCCCCCTCCGAGGACCGGTACTTCTGCACCAGATCGAGACGGGTCAGCGGGACGTAGAGGCGGGCGGCTTCGGCAAATTCGAGCAGCATGAACTCGGCCGGGCCATCGCCGTGATTGATTTCCTTCAGTCCCTGATATTGGCCGATGCCGTGCTCCACGTGCACCACGTAGTCGCCAACCTGGAGGTCGCGGAAATCGGAGAGGAAGGCCGACACTTTGGATTTCTGACGCTGCGGCCGCGAGGCCACCGCGTCCGATTCATCGAACAAATCGCGCCCCCCGAAGATGGCGAGATGAGCCTCGGGAAACAAAACGCCGTCCGGGATGTAAGCCTTGGCTAAAGTCGTGGTGAAAACTTCGCCGGCAAAGTAGCTGGTCTCATCGGCATAGCTTTCGCCGCTGCGGGTGCGGCTGCCCAGCCGGAACGATACGTTGTATTCCGTGAACATATCGGCAAGGCGTTCGATTTCGCCCGTGTTGGGCACGGCGAGCAGAACCTGCCTGCCTTCTGCGGTCAGCTTCTGCACGGCTTCGAGCATTGCCGGAACCGCCCCGTGGAAGCGCGGAGCGGGCTGCGCGAGAAAGGTGATGGCGCGATCTTCCCTTTCCGGTTCGTCTTTATTTTGATTTTGATTTTGATTTTGATCTTGATCTTCATCTTGATCTTGATCTTGATTCTGCAGCCGGGTAATGCCAAGGTGCTCAAGGTCGGCGCCGCGAAGCCTCGCGATTTGATCCCACCAGTCGTCCGGCGGCAGATACAGCTCCTCGGGACGGACCAGGTTGCCTACGCCGCTGCGCTCATGCGCTTCGCCCACCCGGGTCCAGAAGCGATCCAGTTCCTGACGCAGTTGATCGGGCTCGTCGAGCAGAACCGCGGCGCGAGGCAGCAGATCGAAGAGATTGCTCTGGGCGCCTGCCACCGGTGCATAAAACTCCCATCCGGGAAAAACCGTAACCCCGCCGGAGCGCACGGCAGCTTCTACAGTTTCTTCCGAACCCGGCGCTCCTGAAGCAACGATGCGCTTGCCAGAAAGCCGGGTATGAATCGCGCCCAGTAGTTCTTCGTGGACAGGCGTTTCGGTGAGCGGCAGCAGCAGGGCCTCATCCACCGGAGTGGACGACCGTTGCGAGGCAGGATCGAATTTGCGAATTGAATCCACTTCATCGCCGAAGAACTCCACCCGCAAGGGGCGATCGGCTTCGGGCGAGTACACGTCGAGGATGCCGCCACGAGAAGTATATTGTCCCGGCATCTCAACCACGTCGGTAGAGACGTAGCCAACGGTGTTGAGATGAGCCAGCAAGGTGTCGATATCGAACGATTCTCCACGGCGCAGGCGGCGAGCCAGGTCGGTGTAATAGTCGGCCGCGCGCAGGCGGATCGCCGCCGCCGCTACTGCTGTAACAACAATGGACGCCGTTCCAGTGGCGATCTTCCACAGCGCGGTGGCGCGCTCTTCCTGCAATTCAGGATGGGGCGAAAGATTCTGGTAGGGCAGCACGTCGCGCGCGGGCAGCGCCACCACCGACTCGGGATCGCAGGCGCTGGTGAGCTCCGCGAAACCCCGCAGCACCGGGACGAAGTCCTCGACGGCGCGATTATCATTGGTTACGAAGATCAGCGGGCGGCCGGCGGCGCGCTGAAACAGCACCAGCAGCAATGCTTTGGCCGTGGGCGTGAGCCCGGAGACACCGATCCGCCCCGTGCCCTCCTTCAGGTGGGAGGCTACACGCGTAAAGGCGGGAAGTTTTTCCACGTCCGCGAAGAGTTCGCGGACGAAGGGAAGAAGCATGCAGGGTTATTTTAACAGGAGCGGAATTCGTTCAGGGCTTTCCTGAACACTATTTTGGTTTCGCCGACTCGGCGCGTTCCAACAGGTCGGGAGACTTCATGCGATGGCATTGTTCGTTAAATTCCTGGCGCGGCCCTTGCCACCAAAGATCGTCCACGGTCTCAAAAACGGGGACCTCCAACCGCAGGGTTGCGAGAGTGCGGAACAAGAGTGCGTCGTGCCACGCTTTGAAGAGTGACTCAGCCAGCGAACGGGCTCTTCGGATAGAGGGCGGCCATTGTTGCCAGTTTCTCGGGATGTCTTCCAGGTGCGAGTATTCGGACAAGACCGATGCCGCCGCCTTTGCGCCCCACCCGAGGACGCCAGGGAAACCGTCGGCACTATCACCGACTACGGCCAGATAATCCGGGATGGATGCCGGCTTTACGCCGAACTTGGCGATCACTCCCGCTTCGTCGCGTAATGCATTCTGTCTGCGGTCGAGCTGAATCACCCGCGTGCCCACAACGCACTGGCTGAGGTCTTTATCGGGCGTGCAGATGACGACCTGCTTTACCCGTTGATCCTGCGAAGCTTTCGCCGCAGCCGAGGCGAGCGCATCGTCGGCTTCGAACTCGACCATGGGCCAGACCAGCACGCCCATAGCCTGCAACGCGTCTTCGAGAATGGGGAACTGGGAGAGCAATTCCGGCGGAACGCCTTCGCTGGTTTTGTACCCGGGATACAGATCGTTGCGGAATGACTCGACAACGTGATCGGTAGCAACCCCAAGATAGTTCGCGCCGCCTTTGATCATGGACAGAACAGAAGAGAGGACGCCGCGCACTGCGCCGATTTCCTGTCCGTCTGTGTCTTTTGCCGGAGGCACGGCGAAGAAGTGGCGGAACAGTTCGTAGGTGCCGTCGAGCAGGTAGATGTCCATCGGTCTCAGTCAGCCTCGCAGCAGAGGACGGGTCAGACATGTCGGCCCGCCACCACCGTTGATGCAGAGTTCGCTGCCGGGAGACGTGCGCACATCGAATCCGGCCTGGCGGAGGCGTGCGTTGGTTTTGCGATTTTCTTCGATGGCCAGCAGGCGCTTATTGCCCAGCGCCAGTACGTTGCAGGCCAGCGTGTCGCGTTCCGAGGAATCGATTTCGATGAAGTGGAAGCCGCGCGCCTTGAGGAGTTCGACGGTCTCCACTGCGAGCCACGGTAAATCGACCAGTGCGGTGCGCTCCTCGAGCAGGCTGATCAGCGACATCAGATGCAGACAGGCGGACGGGCCGGGGCCGTAGGGCAGAGGCGCCGACAGAACTTCGACGCCTTTGGGCGCCAGAAGGTCGCGCATCTGATGAATACCTGCCGCGTTGGTGCGGTAACCCTGGCCGATCAGCAGCGTCTTCGAATCGAGCCAGATCATGTCTCCAGCTTCGGTGGTGGCGGGAGCGGTAATCGTGGCAAAGGTTGGGATGCCGAGCGGCGCGCAGAACATTTCGTGATGCTTGCCTTCCGGCACACGATTGGGCTTGGCGGGGCGCATTACAATGACGCCGTGGTCGGTTGCCAGAGAAGCGTCGTGGGTGTAGACGGCGTCTAGCGAGAGGTCGGCAGAGGGCAACATCTCTACGAGTTCTGCTCCGGCATTCGAAAGCTCGCGGCAGAGAGCGTCATGCTGGGCTTGCGCTGTCGCGAAGTCGGGCGCGTGATGGAAGCCCAGGTCCCGCCAGCGTGCCGAGCGCTGCGGCTGGTTCCAGCCAGCGGCGCGGGGCGAGCAGACCAGGGCGCGTTTGAGCGCGGCTGTCATCGAGTGTCCATTGAAGCGAGTGTCGGTTACAGTTTGCGTGATTGGCTCCCTGCTGGATTTATGAACCCACGGCGCACTGCTAGGAATCTAACCGGGCATTATGGCAAAAGCAATGTGGGAAGGCGCAGTGTTGGCCGAAAGCAATGCGACCGTGGAAGTGGAGGGCAACCAGTATTTTCCGCCCGATGCAATTCGCAAAGAGTATTTCAAGCCGAGCAGTGAGCACTCGGTGTGCCCGTGGAAAGGGACTGCGAGCTACTACGATGTTGAAGTTAACGGCAAGCGGAATGCCGGCGCGGCCTGGTTCTATCCAGAACCGAAGGCGGCGGCGAAGCAGATCAAGGGGCACGTGGCTTTTTGGAAGGGCGTGATGGTGGAGAAGTAGCGGTCTGTTTCCGTAGGGCTGGAAGGGTTGCTCCACCTAAATCAGAATCGTTCTGCGGCCTGCTAGAACTCAACGTGGGCGCGGAAGGCGGGGACCAGCACTGGACCGCGATCGCGGTTGTAGCCGGGATTAACGATGTGCTGCAAGCCGGGGGCGAGATAGATGCCGCGCCATGCGTGCACGGTGTAGTACGTCTCCAGAATATTCTCGCGGCCGTAGCGGAGCGCACCGTCGCCGAGCAGGAACCCGAGCCCGCCGTCGGCGAGATAGATCTGGTGATCTTTCTTGATTGCGTTGCTGACGAAGGCGATACCGGCGCGGTCCTGCCTGCGGTGCCACCAGTCGCCTTTGGCGCCGAGGCCCTCGGCGAAAGTCTGATCGACCTCGGTGTAGGCGAACGACTCGGTCTTGCCGTTGTCCCAGCCGAAGCGGGCGAAAGCTGTCAGGTTGCGCGTGAGATTCTGTTCGAGATTGATGCCGAATCCGTACTTGCGCGCGATGTGCCAGGGATGGTTCGTTATGTCGGGCGCGACGTGATTTTGCTCGCCTAGAACGATTTGGTCGCGATAAATCCCCATGTTGGCGTAGTTGGTGTAGGCCAGCAGTCGAATCACACCTGCTTTCTTCGGGATGAAGCCGCGGCGCAATTCGTATTCCCAGTTCTCCGCGTGCGCCTGCCACGGACGCCACACCAGGTCGATTCCGTTGGCGACCTTCGGCATGAGAACCTCGGCGAAACGGAATCCCCAGTTGCGGTCCTCGTAGTCGGCAGTCAAGCCAACAGTGTAGCCGCGGGTGTCGGCGGCGTAGTCGTAGGCGCCGTTGTTGTCCATGGTCCAGTTGGTGAACTGGAGGTGAGTGTCGGAGCCGACCGAGTTGATGTCGAAGAAATCGGGCATGCTGAATTTGCCGAAGCGGAGTTCAAGGCGGCGGCGCGGCAGTTCGTCGAAGAGCGAAAGGTAGCTGCGCGGGTTTTCGACTTTATCTTTGCTGAGGGCAAATACCTTGTGGATCATGCCGCGTCCGAGATAGGGAGCCTTGCTGAGCAGCGGGTTGCGCACGATGTCGAGGTCGGGCGCGCCCGCCAGCCCGAGGCCGGTGCTGAGGGCAGCACCGCCCGCTTCTTCGATATCCACAAGAATCTCGGTGGAATTATTGAGGCGCACACCGGTGTAAAGCGTCATCACGCGCGAGGTAGCTTTCTCGTAGTTGGGGCTCAGGCTATTCTTGCCGCTGTAGTCGGCATGAAAGTTGGGGTGAGTCTGGAAGATAAAATTGGCCTGACCGGACAGCCAGAAGCGTGTGTCCCTAAAGTGGGGGAACATGGCTTCGGCTTCGTCGCTGGCGGATACTGTTGGGTCGGCGGGTTTGGCAGCCGAAGCGTCGTCGGGGGCAGAAATTGCTGCCGGCTGTTGTGCGGGAAAGGGTGGGTCCGATTGCTGCGCCAGTGCGGGGAGCTCTGGGCCCATAGCGGTTGTGGCCCAGAACAGAAGCAGCAGCCAGCGCGCGCTGCGATCTGCGAGTTGGGCCCGGGCCAGACTTTTCATTTTTTCCGCGATCTTCAGCGCTTCCCCCAAAGAAGCGAGTCGCCGGAGGAGCGATTCCAAAGTAGCTGGTTTGTGGCCGCGAGTAAACACTTAACGCAAATATATATCGCTTGATGTTAACTATAGTTAACTATAAAGCTTGTAGGCCGCGGATGGGGAAGTCAAAAAGCCTGGCCGATTGTTCGCGATATTGAAGGATCGAGCCCACTCCGGAGCCACGACCGCCCAGCGGAGACCTGGAGGGTAGGTGGCCGATGCGAATCGTTTATCAAGAAAGGAAAAAGGACAGTCCGGAGCCCCCGGAGACTGTCCCCCAAACCCTCCCGGTTAGAAGGGCAACTTGATGGCTCCACGTTACCGCCGCAATGTTGCAATATGATGGCGGAATGGTGAATATCTGATTAATTTGGCTAGAACGGCGCTGTTATAGTATCGCTTGCGCGCAACCTGAAGGTAGACATCTTTCTCCCGGTCCGCGAGGATTTTGATGCCGTCCACTACTTCCCGCAAAGTCGAGCAGTCGCGCCGTCTGCAGCAACGCGCCGAGAGCATGATCCCCGGCGGCGTGAACTCGCCGGTGCGCGCGTTCCGGGCCGTGGGCGGCGATCCGCGGTTTATCGTGCGCGGCAAGGGCTCCCACATCTGGGACGCGGACGAGAACGAGTACATCGACTACATCGGATCCTGGGGACCGCTGATTCTTGGCCACGCGGACGCCGAGGTGCTTGATGCGATCCTGGGTGCGGCTTGCAACGGCACGAGCTTTGGCGCATCCACGCCGTCGGAGGCCGATCTGGCGGAGTTGGTGATCTCCGCATTTCCGCACATGCAGAAAGTGCGCTTCGTCAACTCAGGGACGGAAGCGACCATGTCGGCGATCCGGCTGGCGCGCGCCTATACGAAACGCAAATATATTGTGAAGTTTGAAGGGTGCTACCACGGCCATGCCGACGCGCTGCTGGTGAAGGCCGGATCGGGCGTGGCAACGCTGGGCATTCCGGGATCGGCGGGAGTGCCGGAGGAATTTATTCAGTTCACTCTGGCGCTGCCTTTCAACAACGTCAAGGCGCTGGAGTATGCGTTTCAGAGATTCAAACACCAGATTGCCTGTGTGATCGTCGAGCCCGTTGTGGGGAACATGGGCTGCGTTGCCGCCGGGGGCGATTACCTGTTGGCGTTGCGCATGATTACCGAACGTGAGAAGGCGGTGCTGATTTTCGATGAGGTGATGACCGGATTCCGGCTGGCCTTTGGCGGAGCGCAGGAGCTGTACAGCATCCGACCTGACCTGACGACCATGGGCAAGATTATCGGCGGAGGTCTGCCGGTAGGGGCTTACGGCGGACCGGACGAGATCATGAATCTGGTGGCGCCGCTGGGACCGATGTATCAGGCAGGCACTTTATCGGGGAATCCGCTGGCCATGGCTGCGGGATGCGCGACCCTGAAGCATTTGCGCGATCATAAGCAAGAAATTTATCCGCGTCTGGAACAGCTGAGCGAGCAGCTTGTTTCAGGCGTGGTGCAGGCGGCGAAGGATGCGGGCGTAACGCTATGCGCGAACCGCGTGGGATCGATGTTCACATGGTTCTTCACAGGTGGGCCCGTGACCGATTGGGAGTCAGCGTCGAAATCGAATACGGAGCAGTTCGGGCGGTTCTTTCGGGCAATGCTCGATGACGGCGTGTACTTGCCGCCGTCGCAGTATGAAGCGGCATTCCTGAGCGCGGCGCACACGGAGAAGGATATTGCCCGCACAATTGATGCGGCGAAGACTGCACTGGCGGCGGTGAACAGGTGAACCAGGTTTATCCTCTTCAACACGTTTCAATGACATACCGCAACTAGCCCGATCCTCCCTTCTCGCGATACCATCAAGGCTTGCCGGGCACATGCGCACCGCTACGATGGCGACTATGAAAAAGAAGTCCAATGGCAAGTCCAATTCGAACAGCCACCCGCGGAACGGTGCCGCGAAATCGAAGGCGGCTGCGGATCTGCGCACCTACTCCATCCCCGACATGCGCCTGGAGCATCCTGATCTCACCGTCCACCAGGCGATCGAGAAAGATAAAGATGGCGCCGAGCACGTCCGCTACGAAGTCACCGGTAACCTCGACGCGCCGGTCCCGCCGATTCGCGACTCCAAGTATCTCGACAAAAAGCAATGCGTCGAGATCTACCGCTACATGCTGCTCAATCGCAAAATGGAGACCGCACTCGAAAATCTCTACAAGCAGGGCAAGGTCGTCGGCGGAGTTTACTTCGGACTCGGCCAGGAAGCCTGCTCCTGCGCCTCCGCCTACGCGCTCGACAAAGACGACTGGTTCGCGCCCATGATCCGCAACCAGGGATCGCTGCTGGTGCGGGGCTTCCGCGCCAGCGACACGATGATGCAGTACATGGCCAAGGCCGATTCGCCCACGCGCGGCCGCGATGGCACCTCGCACTTCGGCGACATCGAAAAGCGCAACATGGTCTCGCCCATCTCCATGCTGGGCGATCTTGTTCCTGTGATGTCCGGCGTGGCGCTCGGCGCGCGTTTGCAAGGACGCAACCTTGCTGTCATGACCTACATCGGCGACGGCGGCCAGTCCACCGGCGTCACCTACGAAGGCATCAACTTCGCTGCGGTGCAGAACCTCGGCCTCGTGCTCATTGTTGAAAGCAATCTCTGGGCCTACTCCACGCCCTCGGAGATGCAGTATCGCTGCAAAGATCTTGCCGAACGCGCCATCGGATACGGCATCCCCGGCGTGATCGTCGACGGAACTGACGCCTGCCAGGTCTATGACGCCGCTCGCAACGGCGTCGAGCGCGCCCACCGCGGCGAAGGCCCGACTTTGATCGAAGCGAAAATGATGCGCATGAAAGGCCACGCCATCCACGACGCGGCCGCGTACGTGCCGAAGCCCATGTTCGACTTCTGGAAAAAGCGCGACCCGATCGCGCGCTTTGAGAATTATCTGGTGAAAGAAAAGAAGTGGCTGACTGCGAAAGAGAATGCGGAATTGATTTCAGAAGTCGAGCGAGTGATCGAGGCCGAGCGCGAGATTGCGGTGAATTCGCCGATGCCGACGCCGGAGTCGGCGGAGGGTGGCGTCTTCTGTGAAGATGGATGCCACGACATCAAACCGAAGTATGGGATGCCGAAGGTGAAGAAGGGTAGCAGAGCTGGTTTCAGACAGACGGAAGGCTCAGTCCACCTGCGGTGATGCTCGCGGATACTCCCTTGAAAATCACCAGCCTCAGAAACTCAATCTATAAAGGGAAGACCAAGCAGAAGAAATCGCCAAACGACTAGCGGGTAGGCGGAGTGTCATTCATCCAACGAGGCAGCGCGGGGGTGTGTTCTATCGTGGCAATACGGTACTGCCAGAACCCTATCGCCCTCGCCGGCTGAATTACAATCACGGTGTTCGAGGGCTCCGCAGTCGCCTCGTGCTGAAAAGGCGAGCCCCCGTACACGTTCGGGGTGACAACGTTGCGGTTTGGTTTTGCCACTACTGACATTCCTAACTCCAGCACTCTTAGATTTTGACTGTCCGACTGCGGTTGCTCAAATTACCATGAGGCAGGGCCCAAAATGTCATCGAGAATAAGTTAATCCAAGTGATCTTTCAAGCCGGGCCAGCACCGCCGGCTGGGACCACAATCCCTGGCGCCCCGGCGGATGGTGCCCCAAGGTGTGGCACTATCGGTGTCGCTGGGGTGGCTGCCGCCACGACCTTCCATTTGGTTTCGGTGTCAACGCCGGCGATCTGTATCTCACCGCTCGCGGCCCGAACAGCGGTAAGCTTACCGACCGTCTTGAACTCCGATGCGACTCGAGTACTCTCGATCACGGCACTTATAACAGAATATGGTACCTCTACTCCGGTATTTGCGGCATTCTGGACCGCCTGTTGAAGCACTTGGTTCCACAGCTGTTGCGCAATCTGGGGCGGCGTGTTTGTCGGAATCGAGAGCTGCCCTGGCTGCTGCAGGGATGCTGCTCCAGCTGGATCAGCGAGATACTGCTGCAAAGCGATGAATGGCTCGCGAAGTCTCATGTATGCTTCAAGGCCGAGA
>JBAVAV010000187.1:0-14075 GCA_049585895.1 Candidatus Sulfotelmatobacter sp.
CGAATTCGCGCCAGACTGTTTTCCCATTCCCAGAGTCTTAAGCTGACTATCGTCAAATCCGTAGTTTTCCACGAGATACTCCCGCACAACCATCGCCCGGGCTTCTGTAAGCACCAGGTCCTTCTGCGTATCGCCTTCCATGCCAGTGGATGCAACCACTACGGCAAACCCGAACTGATTGTTGGCCAGGAATTCGCCGCCCGGGTTAAGAAATTTCTGCTTTTTCAGCTTGGCCGAATCCTGCTTCTCGAAAAGCTCTTTCGCTGAGAATGTGAATTCCTTAATCGGGGTGCCTTGTGGCAGCCGTTCGATCTCATTTCTTGCCAGCTCTGAGGAATCTTCGTACCCACGTCTCTTGAAAAAACCTCGCACAAAGAAATTGTGCTTCATGGCTTCCATATTCTCCTGGAAGTCGGTCACCCCGGCTTGCGCCTGAACCATCGTGTCGCGCATGGCGCTCGATGTCTGTTCGAGGTTGGTATAGAGCTGTTTGTCGTTCACCAACGCCCCGGCGGTTCCCTTCCCCGCATCGATCTTGGCACTGATCGAGTCCAGATTTGCCGTCGCGCGAGTGGCGTTCTGGATAGCTTGCTGGCTGCCATCCAGAAGGTCGCTCATCTTATTCAGCAGGTCTGACATTTCGAGCGGAGGCTGGCTGGCAAGCATATCGCCATTCTGCACCTCGGCGGCCCCGGCTGATCCGAACGAGATCGCCAGATACTGGTTGCCCAACAACCCTTCGGTTTCAATGGAGACTATAGAATCCTTCTTGATGATCTCGCGCGATGACCTGTCGAGATCCATAAAAACCGTAACCTTTTCGCCCGGGTGGTGAGGCAGTACGATGGCGTGTACAGTTCCAGTGTGTACTCCGCCCACACGCACATCGCCGCCTGCATCCAAGCCCTCCACGTTATCGAATTGCGCTTTCAAGTCATAGGTAGAGCGGAAAAGGTACTGCTTGCTCCCGATGATGAAGATGCCGGCCGCCAGAATGGCCAGGCTTGCAACGATGAACGCTCCTAACCGCACCGCTCTCGACATAGGATCTCCTACGAATGCTTTAGAAATTCCCTGACAAACTCGATATCGCTCTTCTGCAGTTCTTCAAAGCTGCCGTCGATGACGACATTCCCTTCATTGAGCAGGGCCAGTCGGTCCGCAACCGTCTTCGCGCTATGCAGGTCGTGAGTCACCACGATGGAGGCTATGTGATGTTCCTCCTGGAGTTTCAAAACCAAATCATCGATCTCCGCGGAGCTGATGGGATCGAGACCTGCAGTCGGCTCGTCGAGCAGCAGAATATCCGGCTCCAAAGCCAGCGCACGCGCCAGCCCGACCCGTTTCTGCATGCCGCCCGAGATATCGGAAGGCATCTTTTCGAGAGCGCCTTCCATGCCCACTTCTGCCAGTAGTTCTCTGGCCCGGTCGCTCTGCTCAGAGCTCGACATCTCCTGCCTGTGGTGCAACAGGGGAAAAGTTACGTTCTGCTCCACCGTCAATGAGTCGTAAAGCGCCGCGTGCTGAAACAGAAAACCCATTTTCTTCCTGATCGCGCCGAGCTCATCAAGACTTAGGCCCACAATATCGTGACCGAGGATGCGGACCGATCCCGAGTCAGGCTTCTGCAGACCGATGACGAGCCTGAGCAATACGCTCTTGCCGGTACCGCTGCGCCCCAGCACGGCCAGGGTTTCGCCGCGCTTCACGGTCAGGCTAACCCCGTTCAGAACGGTTTGGCTTCCGAAAGACTTATGCAAGTCCTCGACGGCGACAGCCGGCGTATTGCCGTCTTCCCCGGCGTCTGCTGACTTCACCGGAGTTGGAATCGCAATTTGACCGGTAGCGTTCCGATTTGTTTCGCGAGATGTCGACTCTAAGTTCACGGGAAGAATATGATGATGAATTTCACCAGTACGACATCCGCCAGGATTACGAACAGCGACGACAAGACGACCGAGCTCGTGGCCGCACGGCCCACGCCCTCGGCGCCTCCCTGCGTCCGCATTCCCTGAAAACACGCGACCAGGCCAATAATCAAGCCAAATACAGCGGTCTTGAACGTAGGCGGTAGAAAATCGTTGAAATCGGCGCCTTTAAAACCGCTATTGATGAACTGATGGAACGATAGCGGTTCCACCATCGCCTGCGTAACCCAGCCCATGAACAAACCGCAGAAGTCGGCGGCGAGGGTCAGGAGAGGCAACATGACAATGCAAGCCAGAATGCGAGTCGCCGCCAGGAGCCGATAGGGATTCACCGCGGACGCCTCAATGGCATCGATTTGTTCGGTCACCTTCATGGACGCCAGCTCCGCGCCAATGCCGGCGCCCACTCGGCCGCTCACGACCAGACCGGTGATGATCGGACCGGTTTCGTGGATGACAGAAAATACAATAGCCGCCGGCAGCAGCGACTTGGCCCCAAATCGAGTCAGGCTGTAACGGGCTTCCAAAGAAAGAACGACCCCAGTAGCGGCGCCGGCCAAAGCCACCAGCGGCAACGACTTTGATCCGATCTCGTCGAGTTGTCGAAACAGTTCGCGGAATTCAAAGGGCGGGGTTATCGCAGCCCGCACCACTTGCCAGAAGAATATGCCCAGATCTCCGAACCACTCCAGAAACTGGTTGAGGACATTCTGGGAAGAGCTCAAAGCACCTGGCGTGACTACCCCTGGCCCCGTACGTGGAGGGTCCATGCCTGCGACCGTCCTGGATCTTCCATCCATCACGGATTTGATCCCGGACTGGGAGCTCCGTGCCCATTATTAAGATGCATACGAGAAAGCCAGGAGTGAGGTCCGCTATAAAGAAATTCGAGGGCAATGTTTCCGCCCACATATCCCAGTAGGCTGTAGTTGCCCATTCGGAATGCATCCTTGGCATCGTAGCGCCCGGGATACCAGGCATAGACGGCGGTCATGGTGCCGGCGTACGGACCGACTAGAGCGGGAAAAGAAAAGACGCGATGACCGTCTTCGCCGCGCCGCGCTGTGAAGGTCGAAATTACGGCATGGCTAAGCCGCGGAAATACACCTTTGCACTCACAGCGGTAGTACAACGCATCTTCCTTGAAGGCCTCAGACAGCGCATAGCGCGTCGTCGTGCTTACCGCCGCGATGCCGAAGTCAGACCCCATTCGCTTGCCGTAACCCTCCGCGCCTTGCTTCCACTCCGGTGGGGTATTATCCGCCTGGTTAATGCCGGCAGCGAATCCGGCCCCCACGATCGGATAAGGGCCATAAGCGTCAAAAAGGTAATTGCGCAGCTTCGTTTTTTGCGTCGGGCGCGTGTACGTAACGTCTGGCTGCGTCGGAGACACAGGAATAATAGCGCTGGAGGAGTCTGAGGAGTCTCCAGAATCGACTAATGCTTGCGCCCCGGCCCGCACTGGAAAGATTGCAAGGCCAGCCACTACCAATGCCAAGAGCATATTTCCACGCAAATTCATATCGGGATTCTCCCTGGCCGCATCTTTGATGCGGCGTGCGTCCCAAAGGGTTACTGGTCTTTATGCGGCAAGCGGGCAAGCTCCGTGGTCGCAATTGCACGCAATCTCGACCTCCTCGGATCCCGCTTCCTTACAGGCTGGCCCGCAATATTTTTCGCCGGGTTGCGCCAGGCATTTGCAGGGTAGGTGCGCACACTTCTTCTGCTCAGTTGTCGTCATCAGCATCCTCCTTGTCCAACTAGACAAAGTCCAACTAGACGAGCTTTTTGCGGAGTTCCGCAGTGCCCGTCAAAACCTCTGCTCTACTATCGAGTGTTTAGCTTCGGAATACTGGTCACAATTGATCGTCTTATGAGCCAGTGCAATGCCGTCTCTAGCCCGAAGTGGGTGGGAGTGCAAGTCAACCCACATTTTATGCTCGTGGCTTGCCGCCTCCCAGTTTCTTCGTGGGCTGAAGCGGCTTATCGGGCGAGCGCACGAGTATTTGGGACCGGTGCCGCCCGGCCAAATGTGAGCAATTTTGGCCAGACTTGCGCGGAGACCGCTTATATACCTAACCGCATGGCTCCCAACAGCACACTGCTGTGCATACACCGCGACCCGGCTCAGCTGAGTTTGTTGCAGGAAAATGGCTACGAGTTGGTAACCGCCACCAATGGTCGCGAGGGCCTACAGCTTTTCATGTCGCGTCCCGTGGATGCGATTGTGCTCGAGTATTACCTGGGACTTTTGGACGGCTCAGTCATCGCGGCTGAGATCAAGCAGGTAAGGCCGGAAGTTCCTATCGTCATGCTAACCGACCACCTGGAATTACCCGAGAGTGCGCTGAAGTCCGTGGATGCTCTGGTGGCTAAGACCGACGGGCCTCACTCCCTGCTGGCGACCGTCCATTTCCTATTAAGTACGAAGTCGGCGCGTCGCCCCGTAGTAAAGCTAAGGGTTCCAACCCCGGCACATCTCCGCCGTCCCGGCAGATCGCGGGAAGGGGCGGTCCGTTCGCAGGCTAACACCACCCCCTTGGCAATGGACACGAAGAGCGCGGCTTTATCGCCAACAGTGTGGAGGCGCATTCGAGACGGCACGCTCCAGTTCTGAACAAGCGCAACCCAATGATGCATCATTGCCCACCACAGCACGCAATGGCTCCGATTGCTCAATTCGCAACACCCCCGCCGGGGATCCCGCTAAACTGAACCTCCGTTAGAGGTAGAATTCGGCCATGAACAAAGATGTTGGCCAACCTCTGCGTGGCAAGGCCTGCCTTATCACCGGCGGGGCGAAGCGTCTGGGACGCGCCTCCGCTCTTGCCCTCGCCCAAGCCGGCGCCGACGTCGCGATTACTTTTCTCAATTCCGCGCGCGAAGCCCAGCGCACGGTCGTCGACCTTTCCGGCTTCGGCATTCGCGCCTTCGCCTTGCGTTCCGATCTCACCAGCGAAGCCAGCGTTAAAGCCATGATGAAAGAAGTCGGCCGGGAGCTTGGCCGCATCGACATCCTCGTCAACAACGCCGGCAGGTACGAAACTGCCGGCTTCGAGCGAATTACCCTCCGCCAGTGGGACGCCATCTTCGCCACCAACACCCGCGGACCATTCCTGGTCTCGCGCGAAGCGCTGAAATGGATGCGCAGAAGGCGCAGTGGGACCATCAAACCGTCAGGCGTAATCATCAACATGGGATCGCTTGGCGGCCTGCGTCCCTGGGCCACGCACGCTCACTATTGCTCCTCGAAAGCCGCGTTGCACATGCTGACCAAAGTGATGGCCAAAGCCCTCGCCCCCGAAATCGCCGTCAACGCTGTCGCCCCTGGCATGATTGACCTTGGCGAAAAGTCCGCTGCCACTTTCATGCGCCGCATGGCGAAGCAAACGCCTATGCAGCGCAATGGCCGCGCCGATGAAATCGCCGAGGCGGTTCTGTTCTTTGCCACCGCGCCGAGCTTTATTACCGGCCAGATTCTGGCAGTGGATGGAGGTCTGGGACTTTAACTGGAAGGTGGGATTCACGCTTCTGCCGAAGTCGGGAGGATGGGGTAGTGGCTCAGTTTGAATTCAATTCTCCCAGGAAGGGTCATCCCGAGACGCGGCGTACTTCAGCCGCGTGAGGGATCTCCCATAGATACGGCCAGTGGGAGATCGCTTCGACTTCGCTCAGGGTTCCGACTGAAAGTCGCTGCACCCAGGATGAGCCGTAACTATGCCAAGAAATTCAAATTGAGCCACTACCGAGGATGGCCTGCACTTCTGTACGGTTCACGCTCAAGGTATAGTGGGGCGAATGAAGAAATCCAGGAATCCAGCGTCTCGTTCGAAGATGTCTGCCGCCCCAGTCTCCTCCTCCGGGGTACGCGATCTTTCCCTGAATTCCCCTCGCATCGCGGTCGCCATCATGGCCGCCGGCAAGGGAACGCGCCTCAAGTCGCAGCTTCCTAAAGTCTTGCATGAAGTCGGCGGCAAGCCGCTGCTCGCTCATGTCATCGCCGCCGCGAAGCGCGTCGTCCCCGCCACCGACGTCTATGCCATTATTGGTCACGAGGCTGGCCGCGTCCGCTCCGCGCTCGAATCCACGGGCGTGAACTTCATCCTCCAGCCCGAGCAGCGCGGCACCGGCCACGCTCTTATGGTCGCGCAGCCTGCGCTCTCTCCCTACGATCACGTGATCGTGCTGTCTGGCGACGCTCCGCTGATCACATCCGAAACCATCGGCCACCTGCGCGACTTCCATCTCAAACAGCGGGCTGCCATGACCCTGCTCTCCGCCGATCTCGAGAATCCCACCGGCTACGGCCGCGTCGTTCGCAAGAATGCGGGTAAGAACATTCGCAACCCCGAAGTCTTCTCCATCGTCGAAGAAAAACCCGCCAGCCCCGCCCAAAAGAAGCTTCATGAGATCAACGCCGGCTTTTACGTTTTCGCCATCAAGCCCCTCTTCGCCAGCATCGAAAAACTCTCCACTGCCAATCCCCATAGCGAGTACTACCTGACCGACATGGCAGAGATCTTGCGCAAGGCCAGGCAGCGCGTTGTAGCCTGGAAGACCGCCAATCCCGGCGAAGTTCTCGGCGGCAACACTCGCGCTGAACTCTCCGCGCTTGACCAGCAGATTCGCATGGCCAAGTGCCGGCAACTTATGGCCGATGGAGCCACGATTTTCTATCCGGCCACCTGCGTCATCGACAGCGACGTCGTCATCGCCCCCGACACTATTATTGAGCCCTTTGTACAGATTCTGGGCAACTCTCGCGTCGGAGCCGCCTGCCGGATTAGTTCCTATAGCGTGATTCGTGACTGCGAAATCGCCGACGGCGTCCTCATTCGTCCCGCCTGCGTGCTCGAGCAATCGCGCGTCGGACCGAACGCTATTCTTGGTCCCTTTTCTCATCTGCGCGCCGGCAGCGAAATCGGCGAGGCGGCGCACGTGGGCAACTTTGTTGAAACCAAGGAAAGCAGGCTGGGTAAGGGATCGAAAGCCAACCACCTTAGCTATCTTGGCGACGCCGAGATCGGGGCTAGCGTTAACATCGGCGCCGGGACCATCACCTGCAATTACGACGGCGTCCATAAGCACAAAACCGTTATCGACGACGGGGTCTTCATCGGCAGCGACACCACCCTCGTCGCCCCGGTGCGCGTCGGCAAAGGCGCCTACGTGGCCGCAGCCTCCTGCATCACCGATGATGTTCCGGAAGACGCGCTCGCGGTTGGCCGCTCGCGCCAGATTGTGAAAACAGGCTGGGCCCGCGAAAAACGCGCGGCGCGAAAAGAAAAAGAGAAGGACAAGATCTAGGACTTCCCCAGTAGAACAACAAAGGCGCCAAGACTCGGCGCCTCGGTGCCAGATCCTACCCTGAGCGAAGTCGAAGGTGCCTGCCCTGAGCGAAGTCGAAGGTGCTGCCCTGAGCGAAGTCGAAGGGTGATGACCTAGCCGTCTAGTGCGAGACTGCCAAGAACAACTGCGAATGCATCAGCGACTGGAATTGCGCGTCGCTGGCCTTGAAGTGCATCTGAAGATTTTGGCCGTCGGAATCGACGGTTGTGCTGTCCATTGCCACTTTCTCAACGGGTGTAGCGCTGGCTTTCTTGAACATAATGCCTGCCTTCATCAGCGTCGATAGTGTGGCCGCGGTCATCGAGTCCGAGGTGATCACCGTCAGATCGAAATTCACGCCCCCGGAAAAATCCATGGTGTACCGCGAACCCAGCACCCGCTTCTTGACTGTCTCGAAGTCGGCAATCTTGGCCGCATCGCCCAGCGCGGAACGCATCATGTTCTGCGTACCCTGCTGGTCCAGGATGCTCCAGAAAGGCGAAGAATCCACGCTCGTCATCATATCCGACATGGTCTGGTTCGAATCCATGTTCTGGATCTCTCCGTCACGCGCGTCCAGACCAAGGCGCAGCGCCGAAGGCTCTCCGAACAGCAGAGTGCTGTCGTCGAGAAAAGTCATCACGAAGCCCCCATCCATGGGATAGATATTCGTATTGTGGTACTTCGTGGGCTTAATCTTGTGCAGCGTCATCTTCTTGAGCACGGCCTTCATGTTGAAGGGGCCGCTGGCGACGCCGACGGTCTTGTTCCCCTGCTTGGCGGTGCGGAACGACGCCAGCGCAAGCGTGTCGATGTCTTTGTCAGGATCAATTCCGACGCCCTTGAGCGCGGCCTCAAACTGCTTCAGGTTTTCCTGTGAATCCATCAGTTGTTGCTTGAGGGCGGTCGCCGTCGGCGAATCTCTCAACGCCCGGTAGTCCACTGAAATCAGCTGCTGCAGATCGCCCGGAACCACGGTGCGCGCCGAGGAGTTCAGCGGCATCGCATTTGTGACGCCCACGAAAAGTACGGCCAGAATCAGAGAAATCACACAAGTCTTAACGGTTTTCATAACGGCCTCGATCCTCAAAAAATGGCTTTCCGGCTATCCACGGATGATCTTTGAATTAGATGCAGCTCCGGGCCTTCCTGTAACTCCGGCATCTTTATTCATTCTAAGCCAGCAAGCCGATTCCGCATGCAGTCAAAAGTGCTAGCCCCATAACCAATTTGGGACAGCCCATTTCGACGGCGCGGCAATTGCACTATCCAACAGCGTCATGTAGCGGTAAGATCATTCCCAACCCGCTGGGGCTGCTGCTCCCAAACATTCTTTTCCCTGGGCGAGAGAAATCAGGGGCCTATTGAAAATCCTACTGTACAACCCCGACAACGGGGTCACGCGCAATTTCATGCCGCATCTCTGGATGTTCCTTCTCCAGTCCCTTACCCCGCCCGGGCACGAGGTAGCGATGATTGACGGCAACGCCCAGCCGATGGACGAAGCGGGGATTGCCGGCTACGTGCGCGAACACAGAATTGATCTCGTAGGCATCGGCGCCATGACCAGGATGATCGCCAAGGCCTATCGCATGGCCGACGCCGTAAGAGCCGAGGGCGTGCCCGTGGTTATGGGCGGACCTCACGTAACGGAAATGGCGGACGAAGCCCTGGGCCACGACGGTGGCGCTCGTCACGCCGACGCTGTGGCTCTAGGTGAAGCCGATGAAACCTGGCCGCGAATAGTTCAAGACGCGGCGCGCGGCCAGTTGCAGGAGATTTACGCGCCGGTCGATGCCGCGGGGAAAGAACTCAAGCCGTCGCTTAAGCAGTACCCCATAATTCCGTGGGACACCATCGATCTTCGCCAATTCAATCTGGTGCCGAAAGCGGCGGCCCCGTGGCTGCAAAGGTTGGGCGAGGGTTGGGGAACCTTCCGCATTGTTCCGGTGGAGTCGGGGCGAGGTTGTCCCTACGGGTGTGAATTCTGCACCGTAACCGGATTTTTCGGCGATTCCATCCGCTTTCGCACCAACGAAAGCGTCGTCAATGAACTCTTGCTGCTGAAGGCGCGCGCCAGAAAAGAGCGCGGGCAGATAGCCGTCTTTTTCATCGACGACAATTTTGCCATCAATATCAAGCGCACAAAATCGTTGCTGCGCGATATTATTGCCGCCGGCGCGCAGTTGAATTGGGTGGCGCAGATCAGCGCCAACCTCTTGCGCGATCAGGAACTTGTGGACCTGATTGCTGCCTCCGGCGGCAAGTGGATCTTTATCGGCATGGAGTCGATAGATCCGGCCAACTTGAAGGACGTCAACAAAGGCTTCAACAAGCCCGAAGAATATGCGGCTGTGCTGCAGCGCCTCGCGCAGCGCAATGTGTATGCCATCACTTCATTCATCTTTGGCATGGATAATGACACGGTAGGCGCGGCCGAGCGCACGCTCGAGCAGGTGCGGACGTGGCCCCCGGGCCTGCCCATTTTCGGTTTGCTTACTCCCTTGCCGGGAACTCCGCTTTACAAACGGCTCGCAGTCGCCGGCCGCCTAACCCGGCCCAAGCACTGGCAGGAGTTCATTCCATTTGCTATGGCCCACACTCCGCTCAAGATGACCATCGACGAAGCTCACGCCGAAGTGAAATATGGCTGGTCCCATGCCTACGGCCCCGAAGCCGTCGCCCAGGCCGTGGACGCGCTCGCCGACCAGCCGTTGGGCTATCGCGTCAACATCTTGATCGCAAGGTTGTGCTTCCGCGGAATCTACTTCCCCATGCTGGGCCGCTTTGCCTGGTGGAAGGTCATCTCGGAAAATCGTCGAACAATTTTCAAACTTGCGCGCCAAGGGTTCGGGGCTTGGTGGGCTGCCCGCGCCGGAACTGACCCAGCGTCGGCGACCAGCGCAGGAGACTAGGACGACGCGCGTTCATCGCATTTCGTGGAGTAAAGTGCGTGCCCCCGTGACCATCCAGAATCCCGGCGAACTTCTTCGTCGGCTGCGGTTCAGTCATCATCCGGGTCCGTCGGGGGGCGCTGATCGTGGAGGAAGTGGTCTGCCTGCATCGGCGCGACGATGCTCTGGAACGGGATCGGCGCCTGGTTGTAATTAAAACAATCGGAGAGATCGTCTGCTGACGCGTCGGCGTAGCCTAGCGAAGGCAGGCCAAAGTTCCCTTCGATGAACTTGAGGATGCTGCCAAAATCGTGTTTCACATGCGAGATGTTCGCCGCCTTCGCGTAGGGCGAGACCACAATCAGCGGCACGCGGAAACCATAAACATATCCCGACCCCCAACTGACGCCGTCGTTGACCACCTGCGGCGCGACGTGGTCATACCAGCCTCCCCAGTCATCCCAGGTAACGAAGATCGCCGTATTCGACCAGTACTGGCTGCCGCCAATCGCGTTCACAATCGAAGCCACCCAAGACGGTCCGGAGCCGTCGTTGCCCAATGCGTGGTCCGAGGCTTTGCCGTCTGGAATCACCCAGCTCACCGCCGGGAGTTGGCCGTTGGCAATGTCGGTGAGCACCGGCGCCGGGTTCTCTGTAGTGGCCAGCACCACGTTATTCGTCCAGTCGGCTCCGGTACATGCCGTGCCGTTCGGCGGCGGAGCGTTAGGTCCGCACATGTGCTGGATCGCATTCGGGGCGGTCCAGATCGATCCTGCTCCCGCCGAAGTGTAGTAGCGCCAGCTCACGCCCTTGGTATTGAGCAGGTCCGTCAGCGTGGAATGCTCGAAACACGGGTACTGCATGCTCGATTCGTTACCCGACGCATCGATTATCGAGACAGTCGAGGTGGGCACTGCAATACACCCAACCGTTGTCGATGTCGTCGACGGGTTCTCCGCCGCAAACAGATTGCTGGTTTGGCTGGGCGCCGACGTGCCTGAAATGATGAATTGGTGGGCTGGAAAGCTTGGCCCTTCGTTAGTCTGGAACATGCGATCGGCAAACGTATATTGTTCGGCCAGCGCGAAATACGGCTGCACATCCGCCGGATTCACGTACATGAACTGGGGATTTGCCGGTGCGCAATTGGTAACACCGGCGGCGCATCGCACCGGAATCAGGTCCGCGCCGTCCATCTTGCCGCCGTCGTACATCAACACGAACGCGCTGTTGGCGTGGCTCAGGTCGTAACTGTTGGCCAGATCAATCTGACTCAGCGGAATCGTTTGCCCTGTGGAGTTTACTCCTGAGTTGGCTATATCGGCCCCGCGTCCAATCAGCACCGGATCTTGAAAAAGATTGTCCGGCGTCCTGTTTTCCTGAAAGATTACGACGACGTGCTGAATCTTGGACGACGCAGGCGCGCCAGGCATGGACTGCTTCGCGCTGCCGCCTCCGCAACCATTCAGCCCCAGCAGAAAGCCGCCGGCGACGAGCAGGCAAATCAGCGCGATTGCGAGGCTAGGTCCACGCATGTCGGAGCTCCTTGGGCGGGTAAAGTAAGTCGCGGCGTCACCTGCAATGCTGAACCCGCGCGCTGAGATTTCCACTCGGGTGAAACAAACTTATTTGGGACCTGACTGCGCAGCCGGAGCCGCAGGCGACGGCTTTATGTTCAGGTAGGAGAAAATACCAACCGTGGCCAATCCCACCGCCACAATGAGGATCACCACCCAATGCCCGTTTCGAGGAGCAAGTGGCTGCACCGGCCTCTCCATTCCTTGTTCTGGCACGCGTTACTCCTTCTCGTGAACTATGCCTTCATCGCCGCCGCCCTCTTCCGCATCTCCGCCACAAATCCCGCATCCTTCACCGACGCCAGATTAGTTTCCACATTCGCCAGCGCCCCGGCAATCGCCGCCTGCGCCAGTGCCGTCGCCGTCGTCAAATCCGACTTCATATTCGGATTCGTTATCCCCTCCAGACTCTCGGCAATCCGCGCCACTTCCTGCGCCTTCTCCGCGACTCCAAGCGGAACGTTGCTCGCCTGTTTCAACGCAGCCTCAATCGCCGCTTCGCCTTCTTTCTCTCCAGCCGTCTTCGCCAGCTTGTACGCTTTCATCACCGAGTCGTAGGATTCCGCGTCCGCATCAATCGCCGCCTTGAAATCCTCGCGCAACGGCCCTAATCGTCCAATCGCCGCGCTCAGTTGCGCCTCATATTGCAGATAGGCTTTCTTCCCCCGCGACATCGAGGCCACCATCGCCGCCAATCCCGCCGCCATCGCTCCCGCCGCTGCTGCCGCGCTTCCCCCGCCCGGCGTAGCGGTCGGAGCGGCCAACTGCTCCACGAACGGCTCAACCCCGGCCCGCAATCCACCCACTGCCATCTTTCCACCCATCACCGCTGCCAACCGGTTTTCCAGGATCAATGATGAATCAAAGTTCTCCACCTGCAGAAACCACTCCGCCGTATGCTCCAGCGCTTTTTTCGGAATCAGCCCCACAATCTCGCTCGACACCGGCGCCACGCCATATCGCGCCGCCTCGCGCTTCACCGTCTCGAACGCGCGATGCACCGGCGTCTGTTCAAAATCCGTCAGGTTCATCGACACCTGCGCCAGTCCCCGCACCAGAAATCCTGCGCCCTTCACAAACCGCAACCCACCGCTCGAAAACCGGACCGCCTTCGCCACTTTCTTCGCGATCTCGACATCCGGAGTATTCAAGAATACGTTGTAAGCAATCAGAAACTTTCGCGCTCCGACCACGGTCGCCCCCGCCGTGGGGTGCACCCTCGCCTCGCCAAAATCCGGACGCCGCGCCGCATTGGTCGCAATTTCGGCGCGAATCCCCTCAAACTGCCCCCGGCGGAGGTTCTCCAGGTTCTGCCGCTCCGGCGTCGCCGCCGCGGCCTCGTACAAATAAACCGGGACTTGAAACCGCTTCCAGATCTCGGCACCCACGTGCCGTGCCATGGCGACGCAGTCTTCAATCGTCATGCCGTCAATCGGGATGAATGGGACCACATCGGCCGCGCCCATCCGCGGATGCGCACCGGTATGCACGTTTAAATCAATCAACTCCGCGGCCTTTCCCACCCCGCGAATCGCCGCCTCCTGTACCGCCTCCCGTTCGCCCACCAAGGTGATCACGCTGCGGTTGTGATCGACGTCCATTTCGCGGTCGAGCAGGTACACGCCATCCATCTTCATGGCGTCGACAATGGCATCTACTTTGGCCTTATTGCGGCCTTCGGAGAAATTCGGCACGCATTCCACGAGCGTAGACATACGGAAGAAGAATAGCGGTCACGCGTCACACGAGGCAAGGTGGACGCAGAGGACTAACCGAGGGGTCACAGAAGTGCACTGGAAAGCTCTAAACTTTCACTCCTCTGAGTTACCCCGTCGCCTCTGTGGTTGCGCCTTTTTTACCGCTCTCCACTTTCGCTTTGGCTTTCCTCCGCCAGTCAGATTAAAATGACGGCATCCAATGGGCACTTCGTGCCATGGCTGAACCTCTAAATCTAAAAACGCCCATCACCGCGCCGCCTGTTTCCGCAGGGGACCTCACAGGCACCATCGTGGGCCGCTTTGTCGTGCGCCAAAAACTCGGGGCCGGCGGCATGGGTCAGGTCTACGGCGCCGAAGATCCCACGCTCAAGCGCTTCGTAGCTCTCAAGCGCGCGGTCACAAAGTCGCAGTCTGCTTCCGCAGACCACAAACGTTTCCTCAAGGAAGCCCAGCGCGCCTCCGCTCTCAACCACCCCAACATCGGCTCCATGTATGACGTGGTCGAGCACGGCGGCGAGCTCTGGCTGGTGATGGAGTACATCGAAGGCGAAACCCTTCGCCACCGCCTCAAGCGGCCCATTTCCAGCGACGAGTTTTTCGCCATCGCCACCCAGTGCTGCGAAGGCCTGC
>JBAVAV010000188.1:0-3976 GCA_049585895.1 Candidatus Sulfotelmatobacter sp.
ACCCGAGTAAATCCCGTTTCGTAAAGCCGACGTGGGAGTCCTTACGAGGAGATCCCACAGATCGTCTTAATCTCTGTTTTTGAAACAAACGATTATAAATACTTCACAGTAGTTTGTCGCGCGCTCCGGACGCGAAGCCACACATTCTGGTTTCCCGCACGTACCTGTACAAAACACGTCCGTTACAATGAAGCGCGCGATTGTCCGACGCCCGTCTTGGAAACGATTCTTCAACTCGCTCCGCGGCTGCGGCGAAGAGAAATCTCTCCGCTCGAACTGACGCGCGCATGCCTGCAACGAATTGAAAGGCTGAATCCCGCTCTGAATGCTTTTATCACCGTGACCGCGGAGTCCGCGCTCGCAGAAGCGCGTGCTGCGGAAGCGGAAATCGCACGCGGGAAATGGCGCGGCCCGCTGCACGGCATTCCGATCGCCCTGAAAGACCTGATCGATACGGCAGGTGTTCGCACCACCGCGGCCAGCGCACTCTACAAAGACCGCGTACCCACAGAAGATGCGGACGTGGTTCGGCGGCTGAAGCTCGCGGGCGCCGTGATTGTGGGCAAGAACAATCTTCATGAGTGTGCTTACGGCGGAAGTTCGCTGGTGAGCTTTTTTGGGGACGTGCACAATCCCTGGAATACTGCGCACATCGCGGGAGGATCGTCGGGAGGATCGGCCGCGGCTGTAGTAGCGGGCCTTTGCTACGCTGCGATCGGGACCGACACGGCGGGATCGGTCCGCGAGCCGGCGGCGCTGTGTGGCTGCGTGGGAATCAAGCCGACTTACGGGCGAGTTTCCGGGCGCGGCGTAATTCCTCTCTCGCTGTCTTTGGATCATGTAGGACCGCTGGCTGCGACCGTTGGCGACGCTGCGGCTGTGCTGCTGGCAATTGCAGGTTACGACGCTCTCGACATCTGCAGCGTTGATGTTCCGGTTTCCGATTACGTTTCTGCATTGGGCCAGGAAACGAAGCAGCTTCGGGTCGGCATTCCGCGGCGTTATTTCTACGATGACCTCGATGGTGAAGTGAGCGCTGCCGTCGAGGAGGCGTTAATCGTGATCCGAACGCTGGTTGCGGAAGTTTGCGAAGTGAATCTTGATGTGCCCACCGACCGCACGCTGCAAGGTGCGGAGGCCTACGCGTTCCACGCTGACGATGCCGCCAAGAAGCCCGAGTTATACCTCCCCGAAACTTTGCGCCGCATTCGTCTGGGAGAGAACGTGTCGGCGGCGGAGTACATCCGGCTGCGGCGCGAACTGGAGGAAGAGCGGCGGAAGATTCGCGATGTATTCGCAGATGTCGATCTTCTGGTCACGCCAACAATGCCGATACCGGCGCCGGCAATTGCCGATTTGAAGAAGAGTCCCGATGGGCTGCGGCCGGCGGAACTTATCCTGCTGCGCAACACGCGGCCATTCAATGTGTGGGGGCTGCCGGCGATTTCGCTTCCCTGTGGCTTTACGAAAAGCGGGCTGCCTATCGGCCTGCAGATTGCCGGTTCGCACTGGCGCGAAGATCTGGTGCTGAGTCTGGCTCACGCTTATGAGCAAGGGACAGATTGGCACGAGCGACAATGCGCGAACTTTCAGAACGGGACGAGTTAGTTCGCGAGTTGCGGCGCTGACGTGAAATCATCCGTCTTAATCGATCGTTCTCACATCATCCGGCAGCATGAGGACAAACGTGCAGTTGCCGGTCGTCCCCGAACAGAAAAGAACTCCGCGGCGAAGGATTTTTACTGGGCTGTCGTCGGGGAAGGTCAAGTGGTAGTTGGCGGTGCGGAGAGTTTCGGTGAGGCCCTTCAGTTTCTCGTCGCCGCTGATGAATTTCACTCCTTCTACCGTCGCTGCTGAGCCCGTGCCCCGGCTTAGCAGGACGAAGAAGTCGGCGCTGCCGGTTTCTTTCGTGGCTTTGCCCAGATTAATTATGCGCGAGTCCTGCAACTCTTCTTTGTATTTGGCCACCGCTGCGTCTGCTTTGGCGCTTCCACCTGCGAGCGCGGCCAGGCGGTCGCGAGTTTCGGGGATCGGGCGCTCGCCACTTAAAGCAAGCGCATAGATCTTCAAGGCGCGATCTTTTTCGCCGCGTTTTTCGTAGATCTGGCCGAGATGGTCGCCGACTTCACCGTGATGTCCCAGGCCCCAGGCGGCGGAAATATATTTTTCGGCCTTGTCGAGGTTGCCTTCGGTGAAATAGACCCAGCCCAGCGTGTCCCAGTAGGCGACGAGCGACGGCACCAGCGGCAATTCCTGCTGTGTCAGCTGGTCGATCGACAGGTTACGCAACGCCGCCGCTGTTGCCGCCACCGCCGACTCCGCGTACTGCTGAGCGCGGTCCAAGTGCGTTTTCTTGAGTGAAAGCTGGTAGGCGATGTTGTTCCAGATCAGCGGCGTGGCCGCGATTTCGACCGCATGATCGAATGTGGCCAGGGCCTTTTCGTCCTGGCCCAGGTTCAGGTAGGCGTCGCCGAGGCTCACCTGCAACTCCGGGTTCTCCGGGGTTAGCGACGTAGCTTTTTCCAGCTCCGGAACGGCCTCGGCATATTTGTGCCATTCGGAATACATCGCGCCCAGGTTGGCGTGGGAGAACTTGTCGAGCGGGCTGATCTCGATCTGTTTGTGGAAAGCAGTCACCGCATCGTCGTAATTGCGCTGCTGCCAATACGCGCGGCCCAAAGCATTGTAGGCATATTCATCGTAAGGATTTATCTCGATCTGTTTCTTGAGGGCGGCGATGGCGTCGTCGTTCTGGCGGATACCGATGTAGGCCGAAGCCAGCAGATACCAGACGTACTTATTTTTGGCATCCACCTCCGCGGCGCGCTTGAGGAGTTGAATGGCCAGCGGGATATTGTTGCTGGTGAGCGCGGCGCGGCCACTTTCGACCAGATCGTCGGCTTTCAGGTCGGCCGGCGGCGTGGGCGCACCCGCAACTGTGTTCTCGACCGCAAGGAATTGGCCGAGATCCTCACCCACGGTGCGGCGGAAGGACTGATAGTCGGAGGCGCGAGCGGCGGGCAATTCGTCCTCATGCAACGTAAGCGTGCGGCCTGCCGTAAAGATACTGCCTTCGAGCTTGTAGGTGGCAACGTACTCGGCATAATCGCGCTTCAGAGAAAACGGCAGCGGGGCACGCGCTTTGTACTTTTCCGGTAGATCGAGCTTGATGCGGTAAACGTACTCGGCCTTGGGACCGAGTTTGAGCGGCTCGGCGTCGGCATCGCCGTCGTCATCGCCGGCATCGGGGAGATTGAACTGACAGAGCGGCAGGGACAGCTCGGATTTCTTCTTCGACCAATCGAGAAAGTTCGGCTTGGCCACGTCGTAGGACATCGTAAATGCTTCGCGCGTAGCCGCCGGATCGCTGATTTTGAGATTGGTGATATCGCCGCCCAATCCACCATTTACATTTTCTACCACGCGCTGCCACTGCGATTCCGGGACACGGCGGAAGATGGAACGGAGCATGAGTTCCTCGTCGCCGCGGAAGGTGTAGTGGACGTGCGCCTCGAGCTTGCCGATCTCGTTGACTTTGCCCTCGACTTCGTCAACTTCGCTATCGGGCATGGGAGGATCCGCCGTGGTTTCGCCGAGATGCGGCGTGCCGCCCTCAGGAATCACGAGCGCTAGCTTGTTTCGCAAAGTGAAGGCGAGCAGGCGGAAGGGCGCCACCTCGCTGGTTGTGTCCATCCAGACGTCTTCTTTGGGTAACGGCAACAAAGTGATGATGTGATCGAACTGCCCCGGCGATGGTACATCGGGATCGAGCTTGCGGCTTGAGTTGATCAGCACCGAAGATGCGTGCAGCCCTTCGGCTTCCAGCAACGCGGCCAGCAGCGTGTGCTTATCTTTGCAATCGCCGTATTGGTTGTGGAGGACGTCCCCGGCAGCGTGCGGTTGATACCGGCTCAGGCCCAGCGACAGGCTGACATAACGAAAGTTCTTCGCCACAAAATCGTAGAGGGCTTAGGTC
>JBAVAV010000189.1:0-2625 GCA_049585895.1 Candidatus Sulfotelmatobacter sp.
TGGTATCCCTACTTCATGCGCCGCCTGGGCGAGCGCCCCGCCAACGTATTCTTTATCGCGCGCAACCTGCTGCGCGCGTGACGTTTCCGGGATGTATGACCGTGACCCTACGCCATGGCGCCGACTCAGCTTTAATGTGCCGACCGGAACATAGATGCGGGTTGGAGAAATGTTCCGAGCGGAACAGTGGGGAAAACACTGTGGATAAACATCTTTAAGCTAAGTTTTCCCGCGCTAAGGTTGCCTATGGTTGGGGCTATGCCGCGACACAGAAGAGCGAACCCGGGTATGCCGACGCAGGGCAGCATTCCAAAGTCCTACGGCCGCATGGTAGCCGCGATTGCCGACCAAATCGGCACAGGACTGGTTTTCGAAGACAACGAAGGAGTGATTCGCTTTGTCAGTATGACCGGAATGATGGAGGGACAACTCGCCCGCTATGACCAGACCCCGACTCACGGGGGAATCCCCAAGTCGTGCGGTCACCTGGCAGCGGCGGTGGTGAACGGCGAAGGCACTGGCCTGGTTTTCGAGGACGGCCAGGGCGTCATACGTTTCGTCACGATAACCGGCAAGAAAGAAGGAGAACTAACCCGCTTTTAATTCCTCTGGTCCAGGTAGCGCAGGCGCGTCCAAAAAAAACACCCTGAGAAAACTCAGGGTGTTCTGCACCGTTTCATCCGACTTTCACAAATTTACAATCATTCACCTGGTGGCTTCTGCTTATCCTGCTCGCGCTTTTTCTCCTCGGGCGTCTGCGGTTTTGGTTGCTGGCGCTGAGGCGGCGGCGCGGGTTTTGCCGCGGCAGGAGGAGGCGTGCGCTGCTGCGGGCGCTCCGCCGCTGGAGGCGTTTGCGGACGCGGAGCAGGTTGGTTCCGGTTGGGCTCAGTTTGACTCGGGGCCGGACGAGCGGTTTCCGGACGATTGGGTTCAGGGCGGTTGTTGGGCTGCGCGGACGGACGGTCGTTACGCGCCGGTGGCTCGGTGGGACGATTCGTCTGAGGCCGGGACGGCTCAGCCGGAGCCGTCCGATTCGGTGTTGCCGCGGGCGCACGATTCGTTTCCGGACGGCTGTTCTCGGGACGATTATTATTCGGACGATTGTTCGGCTGATTCGTCTCCGGACGATTGTTGGGCTGTGCTGCCGGTGGACGATTCGTCTCCGGGCGATTGTTGGGTTGCGCTGCCGGTGGACGATTGGTTTCCGGGCGATTGTTCGGCTGTGTAGGCGCGGCACGTTCATTCGGCGCCGGTGCAGCTGGACGATTTGGCTCCGCACGATTCGCAGGCTGTGCCGGCGTCGGCTGAGTTGGTGGCGCGGACGCTGGACGATTGGGCTGCGCCGGATTAGCCGCGCCCGGACGCTCGCCCGGCGCCGGCTGACCTCCGGGCCGGTTCGCCGGCTGCGTGGCAGCTGGCGGAGAGGCGGGTTGTCCTGGCCTCGCAGCAGTCGGCTGATTTGGCTGGTTGCCCGGACGTCCCATGGTGGGAGTAGCCGGTTTGCCCGGAGGCGCTACCTTTACCATGGGATGCGCTGCTGCCGTGGCGGCAGCCGGCCGCAAGGCTTGCATCTCATGCCTGGCCAAAGGCTGCCCCGGATGCGCTGCCATAGCCTGCTGTTGTTTTGCAAAGGAAACAGGCGGCGGGGGCGGAGCTACCTTCGCGACCACTTGCCGGTTCATCACTGCCGCCGGCGGCGCGGTTACGTGATTCGCGGTCGCAGCTCTCGCTCCGAGCACGCTCTCCCGCGTGGGAGCCACGGCAACGCGAGCACTCACGGGTGCAGCTGCGATATCCCGCGCGCTCACAGTGACTGCAGCTCTGGCTACAGGCTGCGCGCTGGCGAAGGCGCGTTGCGGAACCGCCGTCACCGCACCTTGTACGTTCCGGTTCACATACGTCACATTCGTGACCGTGGTCTTGTTGATAATCGTTGTGTTGTAGACGTTCGTGACCGTAGTGGTATTCACTGTCGTGTTGCTGATGTTAACCCGGTTCACATACTCGCGGCTGACGTGGTAGGAGGGCACATAAACTTCCCGCGGACCCAGCGGGAACCATCCCACATTTCCGCCGAAGCCAACGCCGCCGGCACCGACAAAGACTACCAGCGCAGGTGCATATACGGCACGCACGGCCACTGGCCCAGCCACCCAACCCCAGCGTCCGCCAACCGTAACCCAGCGTCCGTAGTGGAATGGAGCGTAGCCCCAGGAAGAGTCATCGACCCACGTATATCCCCAAGGGGCAATCCACTCCCAATGGCCCTCGTGATATGGCGCCCAACCTACAGCAACCCGGTTGGGAAACCAGACGTGGCCATACTCCTGATCGTCGCGCCAGTCGCCGTTGTCATCCAGATCCTGATAGCCGACCACATCGTGAGATACATACTGCGCCGACCGCGAGTCATCGTAGCGATGATCGCGGGCGTATGCCCAGTTATCAAATTGGTCAGGGCCGCTGATGTCTACTACGTCGGCGTTGAGCGAATCTGTCCCGCTGAAAGTGCCCCGTTGACCGGCGTGCAGCGTATAGGTCTGGCCGTTGCCGGTGGATTCGCCTCCGCCTTCACGGACGCTGACAACCGAGTAGGTGCCGTCTTCGCTGGCCTCTACCCGATAG
>JBAVAV010000190.1:0-3478 GCA_049585895.1 Candidatus Sulfotelmatobacter sp.
GGCCGAAGGCTCTGCCCTGCAAGACTGGGTCGAGGCAGAGTCCGAAGTGTTGGCAAAAAGTATCCTGGCGCCTCTCTACCGCAGAGCCCAGGAAGAGGGGCGGTCATCAGACGAGTTGGAAGAGCCCGTCCCCCAGTAGAATCTCTTGTCATTCCGACCCCCGAGCGTATGCGAGGGGCGGAGGAATCTCGGTACTTCCCAATTATTTCCTCGCCGCAACTTTCTTCGCCTTCTGCGTCTTGCTTCGCTTCTTATCCAGCCGCTGCAACACCGCGGCCACAATCAAAGGCAACCCTACAGTGGCATCGACGAAAACCTCGCCGAACTTCCCGCCTTCCGCCGGTGGTACGAACTTGCCCCATGACACCGCCTCGCTGTAAGGGCTGCCCGACAACCCTCCCCAGTAAACGGGCTCCGGACAAATTCGCAAGCCGTAGTGATAGCGCTTCAAAGGCAGATTCTCCCCCAGTCGCCGGTGCCGCAGCTCGATGAATGGACCAAACTGCTGCGACCAGTTGCGCGGCACGCCGCCACCGATCGTGAAAATTCCCAGCCGCTTCTGCCGCAACAGGGTCGCAGCAAAATGTTCCACATCTTCAAACGGATCAAATCGTATCTTGTGCCGTCCCGTCGACTCCCGCAGGCGGTTATTCAATGCCGTGTCCAGCCCCAGTTCGGAATCGGTAAACGCGGGCACGAACACCGGCACGCCTCTTTCGTAAGCCGATTTCAGAATTCCCCGCTGCTCCTTGTCCTTGGCATTTCTCGCCAGGTGCGCTCCAATGGCGTGATTCAGCTTGTAGGAGCACATGACTTCATTGTGGTCCCAGGCTTCGAGCACCGCCGACATCACCTCTTCCACGTCGTCAAGATTCTGCTCCGGCTCCAGCGTGTCATAAACCCGGTTGTACCCCTGCTCGTAAAGCTCCTCATCCGATACTTCAGGATCAGCGCGGAAGTGGGCGCGCCCGGTCGCTTCCACCAGACCATGCGCCATCAGCGCTCCCGTGGAAACCACGGCATTCACGATTCCGCGGTCGATCAACTCGGTGACGATCAATCCTTGCTTGGCCACAGTCATGGCGCCCGCCAGAGTCATCACCACAAAACACTCTTCATCGCGCGCCATGGCTTCGAGCACGTCCGCCGCTTCGCCTAACTGGCGGCCGGTAAAGGCGGTCTTGGACATGGCGCGAACCAGGTCGTCAATCGAGCGCACCTTCGTCAGATCGAGCGGCTCCAGCGGAATCAGCCGGTCTTCAATCGGATTATGCAGATGACGATCTTTTCCCTCGCCGCCCTGCCCGGCATTTCCATGAGACTTTCCCGCATGATGCCCGCCGTTATGATTGCCCTGTTTCAAGCAGATGCCTCCAAGCCGGACTCGCAAATCTCCCGAGGAATTACTTTACAGGAACAGCATGAGAGGATGCCACGCATCGGCGGCTTCAGCCCCAGAGAATCGATTGCAAAAGGGCGCATCGGCGTTCTGCGGGTACACTTCCCTCTTAGGCCGCGCTCTAAACGAAGTGTAGAGCCGAAGCCCGATAGCCGAAGCCCGAAGCCCAGCTTCTCAGATGCTATATTGTTCGCGGGAGGAAGCAGCGCGTGCCGCCTGAAAAGTTTCGCGTGGCCCTGGTGCAGATGTCGTGCGGGCCGGATCCCGAACAGAATCTTCAGAAGGCGCTGGAACGCATTGCCGATGCCGCTGGCCGGGGCGCGCAGATCGTCTGCCTGCCTGAGCTTTTCCAGACTCAGTATTTCTGCCAGCGCGAAGATCACGCCCTGTTCGATCTCGCCGAACCCATTCCCGGACCAACCACACAGAAACTCTCTACCGCCGCACGCCAGCACGGAGTCGTGCTCATCTCCTCTCTCTTCGAAAAGCGCGCTGCCGGCGTATATCACAACACCGCGGCAACCTTCGACGCCGACGGTTCTCTCCGCGGCCTCTACCGGAAGATGCACATCCCCGACGATCCCCTCTACTACGAAAAGTTTTACTTCACACCCGGCGACCTCGGCTTCCTCGCTCTCGACACCCAGGTAGGCCGTGTGGGCACTCTCGTCTGCTGGGACCAATGGTATCCCGAGGGCGCGCGGCTCACGGCGCTACAGGGCGCGCATGTGTTGTTCTATCCCACGGCGATTGGCTGGCATCCAGCGGAGAAGGCCGAGTTCGGCGTCGCTCAGCACGATGCCTGGCGCACCATTCAGCGCGCTCACGCCATCGCCAACGGAGTCTATGTGGCGGTGGTCAATCGCGTCGGCTTCGAAACCGGCAACATCCGCGGCAAGTCGGCTCCGGGCCACGGACTGGAATTCTGGGGTGGATCGTTTTTCTGCGATCCCTTCGGACGCGTGCTGGCAGAAGCCTCGCACGACCGCGAAGAAATTCTTATAGGCGAAGTCGATCTCAAGGCGCTGGAAGACATCCGCCGCAACTGGCCATTCTTGCGCGACCGGAGAATCGACGCGTACGCGCCCATCACCAACCGGTTGACCGACTGACGGTAACATCGGGTCGATGAGAGTAATCGCCTGACTATACTCGTCATTGTAAAACTCTGCCGTGATGCGGCGTAAAGTGGATAAAGAGGAACAATTGAAGAAGACTGGGAAGCGAATTCTCATCGGTACGTTTGCGCTTCTGACGTTAGCAATCTTGGCCTGGGGCTACTCTCAGTTTGGGTGGATGTTCTATCGCTACCACAGTACCGCGTGCGAACAGCGGGGCAAGGCATACGAAGCGCGTGTCGAGACGTTGAAGCGCGACGCACGCGAGAGGCTGAGAATCGGCACCCCGAAAGAAGATGTAATGCGGTTTTTTAAAGAGAACGGTCTTCCGGTCTCTTTGCACGGAGACGAGTATGAAGGGACGACTTACGCGGACGGATGTGCTCCTGCTGGTTGCGGCTCAGATGCCGCTCTCCTCGGGCTGCGTGTTAAAGCTGATAGCAGCGGCGCCGTTGCAGGCGAACCAATCATAGGTGCACTTTATACGAATTGCCTCTAGGTGAACCACCCAACGAGTGATTAATCGCTAATGCCATGCATTGAGCAGGAATCGCTCCTCAAGATTAATGCGAGGTCCAGGACTCAATGCGCGATTTATCCACCGTGCAATAAACTACCTCCATGCCGCCACGCAATCCTTCAACTAATGCTTTAAGTGTCTCCCCGGCAACCCTCCACTTTCGCATGCCTGCCGAATGGGAGCCCCACGCCGCCACCTGGCTCGCCTGGCCCCACTATCACGGCGATTGGCCGGGCCGCTTCGAGCCCATCCCGTGGGTCTACGCGGAAATCATTCGCAATCTCGCCCAGCATGAGCGCGTCGAGCTGATCGTCAACAACGCCGCGGCCGAACGCCAAGTTCGCAAGCTGCTCGACAAAGCCAACGCCCTTTCCGCCAACGTGCGCTTCCATCGGTGGCCAACCAACCGAGTTTGGCTGCGCGACTCAAGCTGCATCTTCC
>JBAVAV010000191.1:0-5377 GCA_049585895.1 Candidatus Sulfotelmatobacter sp.
CCGGCATATTCCTCGGCACTCCGGGTGAAGTCAACAATGGTGTGTTCCCGGTGCAGGTCAACCCCGTCAATCCGAACGTTCTTACCAACCCAGTGCATGATTTCGCATCTGGAAACGTATTTGTGGGCGACCTGGGCGGATTCTTATATTCCGTGGACAGCTCGACCGCTGCCGTTACGCAATCGGCGCAGTTGGATTTCGGAGTCGGCATCATCGAGGGCCCGATTGTCGACTCCACAGCGGGGCTGGTGTATGTATTTGCCTCAAGCGACGGCAGCGGGAGCTGCTTCGGCGGCACTGACTGCGCCGCCGTCTACCAACTCACCACGGCGTTTGCGGCTGGCGACACTGGGTCGGAGACTTTCGTGGGAAACAGCACCGTCTCCGGAACCACCCCCAACCCGATGTATATCGGCGCCTTCGATAGCACGTATCAGAACTCGGACGATGCGACTGGAAACCTCTACGTCTGCGGGAACACCGGCGGTCCGCCGACCCTCTACCAGGTGGCTATTAGCACAGGAGCGCTGGGCGCGGTCGCTCCGGGACCGATCCTTTCGAACACAACCACGCCCTGTTCGCCGGTGACGGACATTTTCAGCGCCAAAACTAGCGCGGGCGAAAGCGAGTTCGTTTTCGCCAGCGTGCAGGCGAACGGGACTTCGTCTGCCTGCGCGTCGGGCGGTTGTATCTTCAATTTCAACGACACGCCCTGGCAGCCGCTGACTGCATATTCGGTCGGCCAGCAGGTAGTGGACACCCACTTCCAGATTCAGGTTGTAACCCAGGCCGGCACATCGGGGGCGACGCCTCCCTCATGGACACTCGCCGTTGGTGGTTCCACGATCGACGCGGGCGTTCGCTGGGTGGATCAGGGCTTAACCTCTGCCACCACGCCCGCCCCCTGGCAGGCAAATCATATGTACACCAGAGGCAAAAAGATCCTCGACAACAACAACAACATCGAACTGGTCACTCTTGCGGGCACTTCGGGTGGAACCATGCCCGTCTGGCCCACCACCGCGGGAAGCACCAGACTCGACGGCACAGTGCGCTGGACGAATGTGGGATCGATCGCGACCTCCGCGCTTCCAGAAGCTGGCGGCACGAGCGGAATTATTATCGACAACATCGTGGGCTCGGGCACGATCGTCGGAGGGTCTCAGGTATACTTTTCCACTCTGAGCGACCAGGTCTGCGGTACCTCAGGCACCGGCGGATGCGCCGTGCAGGCATCACAATCGACCTTGCAATAAATTGGGATTAGAAAGCCGGGGTTAGAAAGTCTATGAGCATGAACAATTCGTCCTCCGATCAGCCGCGTACAGTGGAAACCCTCAAGCAGCCGTATGAGAAGCCGGCCTTTCGCTACGAGCAGATTTTCGTAACTTCGGCCCTATCCTGCGGCAAGGTCCAGTCAGAAAGCTTGTGCAGTGAGAACATAAAGGTGTCATGACGCCGTTCGAGGAAGGCTGCGTGGATTCTCCAACCGCACTCAAGTGCGCACTTGCCGCTGAAGTTCTGCGCTCATTTGGCATGGTGCGTTTTGTAGCCACGGGCTGGAGCATGCTTCCCACAGTCTGGCCCGGCGACACGCTGGTGGTGGAGCGCGTCCACGGGGGCGAGGTTCGATTGGGCGACATCGTGCTGGCGGGCCGCGAAGGCCGGTTCTGCGCTCACCGCGTGGTCGCCACAGCCGGCAGCCATCCGACGCGACAATGGATCACGCAAGGTGACGGAATGCCTGCCCCCGATGCTCCCATGGCGGAGAGCGATTTGCTGGGCCGCGTGGTTTATCTGATTCGTGCGGGAAGGTTGCTTGAGGCCCCCGCGATGTCCGCGGTACATCGGCTGGTGGCGAGAGCTGTCAGGCAATCAACTTTTGCCGCTCGCGTCCTGGTGTATTCGCAGCAGATCTATCTGCATCGCAAGCGTCATACTTCACCAGAACAAACGGTTCCGTGCCCCAGCTAGCCGCACAAGTCGATCTCTACAGCGTGGTGATTGCCATCGGCGGTATTCCGGTGCGCGTGAACACGAGCGATTTTTCTTTCCTGGAGATGTTGCAGAACCGCTACGCCGGCTTCGTCGGTGAAGAGCCGGCCGATTTTGAATTCGACGTAGACCTGGTAACTCCGGCGGTGGCCGATCCCGACGCGGATGTGCGCGTGACGTTGCAATCCGGCCGCTGGCTCTTTGAGCGAGGCGATTTCCGCGCTGAGTGGGAGCCAGCTTCGCGCCGCGGCTGGATTCGCCAATCGCCGAATCCCTACTCCATCGATGCCGTGCTGCGCATCGTGCACACGCTGGTGCTGGCGAAGCAAGGAGGATTCCTTCTGCACTCGGCCAGCGCGATTCGCAACGGCAAAGCTTTTTTATTGGCAGGGGTCTCGGGCGCCGGGAAGACGACAATTGCACGGCTGGCGCCCCCCGACGCAACCTTGCTGACCGACGAAATTTCGTACGTGCGCAAGGCAGAAGGCGGTTACGTCGCGTATGGCACGCCTTTCACCGGGGAACTGGCGAAGCTGGGCGAGAACACCTCAGCGCCGGTGGCCGCCCTCTATTTGTTGGCGAAGGGCACGGAGAATTACATCGAGCCGGTGGCGGCCGCCGTCGCCGGACGAGAGTTGCTCGCTAATATGCTTTTCTTCGCCGAAGATCCGGAACTGGTGCAATGGGCATTTCAATCTGCCTGCGACTTTGTGGATCGCGTGCCGGTCTACCGGCTTACTTTCGTGCCCGATGCGCGAGTGTGGGAGATGATTGGGGGATGATCGGAGGCTGATCGATTATGAGCCGCAAACTCTACGTGGCGCGCAGTTCGCGCATCGCCGCCCGCATGCTGGGCGAGGAAATGCTCGTGATGTCGGGCCAGGGCTCGACACTGTTCACGCTGAATCCCACCGCTACGATTCTCTGGCAGGCGGCCGACGGAGCCACGCCGCTCGACGAAATCGTGGAACGGCGCATTTGCCCCCGCTTCGACGTTGAGCCCGCGCAAGCGCTCCGCGATGCCGAGGAGTTGGCCGAGGGGCTGGCGCAGCACGGAATTCTGCTTGTCTCGGAACAACCCATCGCCACGAACGCATCTGCGCAGGGGCCACGATGAGCGTCCTCATGAAGGAAATGAGCGACCGGGCACTGCAGCTCGGCGTTCCGCTGAGCGTTCAACTGGACCTGACGTATCGCTGCAACGAGCGCTGCGTGCACTGTTATCTCGATCACGATGATCACGGCGAGATGACAACCGCGGAAATTAAGCATCTGCTGCGCGAAATGGCCGATGCGGGCGTGTTCATCCTCACCTTGAGCGGCGGCGAGATTTTTCTGCGCAAAGACCTTTTCGAGATTCTTGAGTGTGCGCGCGCACTCACATTTTGCATCAAGCTAAAAACCAACGCCGTGCTGATTCGCGAGCGCCAAGCGGCGCGCATTCGCGACCTGGGCGTTGAATCCATTCAGGTCAGCATTTACTCCCACCGGCCGGAAGTGCACGATGCCATCACCAAGATTCCCGGCTCGCTGCGGCGTTCGATCAATGCCATCCGTTTTCTTAAGTCGCAGGGGCTGAAGGTTGTCATGGCCAACGTGCTGATGACGGAAAATATGCACGACTACCACGGCGTGCGTGCGCTGGCGGACGAACTGGGCGCCGATTGCACTCTGGACCCGACGGTCACGCCCATGATGAATGGCGACCGCTCCATCCTGAAGTTAAATGCTGGCGAAGACGCCCTGCGCCGCCTGTTCCGCGACGAAGCCTTCGTGGGCAACGCGGAAGAGTTTTGCGCCCTGCCCGCCGCGCCCGATGAAGACAGCATGCAGTCGTTGCCTTGCAGCGCGGGCCATACCGCTTGCTACGTCTCCCCGTACGGCGATTTCTATCCTTGCGTGCAATTTCCCTTGTCGTGCGGCAATGTCCGGCAGCAGCGGTTTATCGATATCTGGCGCGACTCCGAACAGTTGAGGGAAGTCCGCTCGATTCGCCTGAGGGATTTGCCGGGCTGTTCGAAGTGCGCCCACGGCTCGAGTTGCACCCGCTGCCCGGGACTGGCCTTCATGGAAGGGGACATGCGCGGTCCATCCACTGCAGATTGCGAAAAATCCTTCGCCCGGACCGGCATCCCGTCGGCAAATTTGTTGGTGAAGAAGGCCTCGGCACCGAGGTTGATTCAGATTCAGACGCTCTCCGTGTTGGGAAACGTCCAGCTCTCGGGCGCGAGCGTCTAAGCCAGCTAGAACTGGTTTATGAGGCCAATCTCGCCGAAGGTCCCTCCTACCAAGGTAACGTCGAGTTCCCCACCTGTGCGAGATAGCATTCTCTGACAATCTTTTTCACCGCGTTGTTTGAGAGGCACCCCATGCGCATTGGCAACAACTTTTTCTTCCCCATAGCAGCAATTTCTTTTTCTATGGTGACCTGCCATGCCCAGGACTCGCCGCCGTTAGGAGACATAGCCCGGCAACAGCGCCAGACGCAACAAGCGAAAGTCGATCCCGGCAAAAATGCCAGGTCGGCCAAGGTGGTCACCAACGACGAGATTCCTGAACACGCCGCTCCGCCAGTCGCGCCCGCCGCGCGGGACGAAGTGAATCCCTCCGCGGCATCGTTCCGCAATAGAGAGAAACGGTCTGACGACGAAAACAAGTCGTCGCCTGAGCATTGGAAGTCGCAGATCCTGAAGCAAAAGGACCAGATCGCCTCTCTGCTAAGACAATTGGACGAGATCAACGAGTCGATCCGTTATGCTCCAGCCAACTGCGTGGCCAATTGCGTGGGATGGAACGAGCGCCAGAGGGAAAAGCAACAGCGGGTGGGGCGGATGCAGGCTCAACTGAACGAGGAGAAGACCCGCTTGGATGACATGCAGGAAGCTGCCCGCAAACAAGGCTACGGCAGCGCGGTCTACGACCCATAGGGCCTAGAGCACGTCCAGGAAAACAATGCCGACGCTGCGCTGTCCTGCACCGCGGCGGATTTTCCTACCGTGAAAAATTGTTCGCTGCAAATTGATCGTTACTGGCCCCGCTTCTTTGGAGCGTAGGGATTTGCATACCGCAGGACGGTTGATAAATCGATTCCCCGAATAATGCTCGCGGAGTGGTAGAAGAGTCCCCACGAGTCGATCGTGGAATTGTCCGGAAAGATGCACGCCTCCAGAACCACATCGATCGTGCCGATCTTAACCCAGCCGCCTCCGGCGGCGTTGATGCCGCCAAACAGATCGGTGCCACCCAGTTGCGTGCAATAAACCGAAGCGGGATTGCCCTGTCCCTGGCCGTTCGGTGGGGTTTGGGCGTAGTAAGCCAGCGCGGCCAGCGTCGGCTCGGTGGTGTAAAGCGTGCTCAGCGAACCGTGAATCCTCGAACCGTC
>JBAVAV010000192.1:0-11396 GCA_049585895.1 Candidatus Sulfotelmatobacter sp.
GGTGGAAGGTTGCATACAACAACGCCGCCATGCCCGAGGCAATGACCAGGGCAATGAAACCGTCCGCGCCGATGGGCAGGTTTCTCCAGGTCTGTGAAGGGGTAGACATTTCTCGCCGTCGCCGC
This sequence comes from Candidatus Sulfotelmatobacter sp., assembly GCA_049585895.1. Classification (GTDB taxonomy): domain Bacteria; phylum Acidobacteriota; class Terriglobia; order Terriglobales; family Acidobacteriaceae; genus Sulfotelmatobacter. The sequence goes on from JBAVAV010000192.1 coordinate 126, forward strand.
GCACCCCGCCCTGACGGCCGGGAACGCAATTATCTCCAGTGCTAAGAAATATCAGCTAACGTGTTTAGAAACAACAATTTGTGGGTTTCCGCGAAAACTTAGGTAACGGGTCGATGTGACGCGGAGAGGATCCAGCCCAGAACTTGCTTATCGAGGAGATGGCTATGTCTCCCATCTGTAGGCTGGGGAGCCGATTCCTTATTGCTTGGTGACATCGATCATGTTGTCATCGGCAATCCGGTCGATGAGCTTATTGTAGGGGTCGATGCCTGCCAGGGTGGGTGGCTCGTCGACGATGATTACGAAGGTTTTGTGTTCCTCGGTGAATTTTTCTTTTTTGAGATGGAGGGGCTTCTCCTCATTTCTCTTGCCGCTGAAGACGCCGATTTCGATGTAGTCGGCCAGGGGCATGGGCGTTTCTGCGCCATTGCCGTCGGCCTGCACCTTGCGGGCCTGGACCTCAAGGGTCACCTTATATTTGCCTTCCGGAGTCTTCTGCGAGGTGGCGGAGATAGCCTTGTTGTCGTACAGAACAATGCGGTTAAAGCCGTCATCGACCAGATATTGGAGTTCGGGCGGGGTCTGGGCGCGAATGGCGTCAAACATCATCCGAGTGTGGGGGTAGGGATGGTCGATGGCAGCGGCGGCGCGCGCATTGTCGTGCGCGTCGACCTGGTTGTTGGCGTTGGCGTAGCGGTATTGCATCAGGAAATTTTGCAAGGCGAGATTGAGTTTGTCTTCGCCAATGTAGTCGGCCAGCGTGTAAAGAATCTGTCCACCCTTCTGGTACCAGACGTAGGGTTCGCGCTGCACGAGGGCGAGGGGCGGTTCGTGGCGGAACTCGCCGGCGCGGCCTCGCAGATAACGGTCAAGTTCGTGGCGCAAGTAACGGTGCATCAGGTCGCGGCCGTACTTGTGGGCCATGACTTGCAGCGCGGAATATTCGGCGAGACTTTCCGACATCATGTTGGAACCTTCGACGTCGGCGCCGACGAGCTGGTGCGCCCACCATTGATGGCCCAGTTCGTGGGCGGTGACGAAGTAGGTAAAGTCAATGTCGGTCGGCTTCAAGACGCGCCCGATGAAGCCGATGGCTTCGGAGTATGGGACGGTGTTTGGGAAAGACTGCGCGAAGGTGCGATAGCGCGGAAATTCGAGAATGCGAAACTGGTTGAACTGATATGGGCTGTAGACGCGCTGATAATAGTCGAGTCCGGCGCGCGAACTGGCGAGCATGTCGTCGATGTCGTAGGTGTGCGCCGGGTCGTAGTAGACCTCGAGAGAAACGTCGCCGTTCGGCCCGCGATAGGTTTCCTTCCGGATCTGATAGCGCCCAGAGATGTAGGCGAAGAAGTCCAAAATGTGGGTCGAGCCCATGCTGTATTCGTAGAAGTGGCGTCCGTTAGCCTGCCATTCGCGCTGCAGATATCCCGGGGCCAGGACAATTTGGTCGGGCGAAGTGCTTACCACTGTGTGATAGGTGACCCAGTCTGACTCCTGGGCGAGGAAGACGTTGTTCAGGGAATGGGCGGGGTCGCCGCGATGGGCCATCTCTTCGAGAGCCGGAAGATGCTCTTCGCGGCGCCGACGCGGGTCGTCAAGTTCCAAATTGCGGTTGTAGCCGATGTAAGGGACATAGCCGGAATCGAAGAACGTGCCGTTGTAGGCGAATTCCGCGAGTTCGTTTCCGTCGCGGAAGCCGCGGCTCTGGTGGCCCACGTTGCAGGTCAGAGTGATGGTTTCTCCCGGCGCCAAAGGCTGGGCGAGGGCGTAGATGGAGTAGAGGTTCCGCGGCGCCGAGCTGACCAGGTGAAACGGGCGGTCAAACGTGACGTTGCTCGCCGATTTCATCTGATCGGTGACATGGATGTGCGTCACGGGCTGGCTGGTTTTGTTCTGCATGGTGATGCGGATGCTTCCATCGAAGGAGCGGCGCTCAGGATAGATGTTGATAACGGAATCCACCGCCGTGACCTTGGGCTGAAGCAGGTTTTCGTATTGTTTGAACTGGCGCTCGTAATCAGCCTGGATGTGACGGCGGGCCTTGGAGTCTAGATATTCATTGAGAACGTGGGCGTTGTAGAAGTACCAGCCGCCAGCGCCCGCGGCAATCAAAGCGAAGAGCAAGGCGAACGGCGCCAACCGCGGCGCCAGCCGAAGCGCCTGCCGGGCGCGGGCGCCCAGCGAGTCCTCGGCTCCGCGCCGGGCCAGGGCCACGGAGATGACGCCAAGAACGGCGGTGATCGCAAGCCAGTAGGTGATTGACCAGAACAGCGCGGGGACGAAGTGCCCGTAGCCATTCATGTCCGAATAGGTATACGCGGGAACCTGACCGATGAGATAGAGGGTATTCTCCCAGCCGAAAGTATAGAGAATGGGCATGAGCACGAAGATGCCGATCACAATGGCGTGACCCACAAACTTGTTCGACACGACCGTTTGCACAAAGAGCGCGAGAAAAATAAAGGCGAGGACCTGCGGGAAGGTGACAAAGTAGAGCTCTTTCAAATATTGCAGGACCTCGTAATGGTAGTAGCCGGCGATCGTCTGCATGAGCATACCGACGAGCATGGCGACGGCGAGAAGGATTACCTCAACCACAACGATCGCGGTGAGGCGGGAGAACCAGTCAGTCGATTCGCGCATGGGTAGAGCGTCATGGATGCCGTTGAAGTGAGTATCGCGCTCACGCCACAGGAGTTCGGCCGCATACAGGGCGGCTACGATGTACAGGAACAACTGGGCGCTGCCCTCAACCGCCTGAAGCATGAGATAGGTAACCGGCCAGACGTTCTGCTCCGCCACACGGCCGGCGAAATGGCCGTTGTTGATGCCGAACGCGACCAGAAGCGCAACGATGGCCCAAAACGGTATGTCGCGGAGAATGTTTCGCAGCCGGATGCGCGAAAGCGAGAGGTATTGGGCAAACGTGGTGGAGCGACCAAACACCTGATGGACGAGCGGCAGGCGGGCCGCAACCAGAGAACGCACTGACTGGGCCTCGGCAAGATCCTGCATCTTCGCTTTGGCCGCACGCCGGCCCTGAGAACGCGCGGTGAGCGCCTCAACCGACATCGGAAACAGCGCCCACACTGTCCCCAGTGACATGAGACCCACACCGATCCAGAGCAGGCGGTTGTAAAGGAATACGCCATTAGAGAGGGCTGGCGACCAAGTCAGGAACTGCGTGTTCTTTTCGATAACGGTCCAGTATCGGGTGACGTCATCCAACATGATGAGGCCGAGAGGGTCAAAAATGCCCGACCAGAAGCGCTCAAGGGAACGGGTCGCGGAAAACACTGTGATGCCAATGATGTAGATCATGAACAGGGCGACGCCCTGCAGGTAAACAATGAAGATCTTGCGGCTCAGGGCAGAGACGGCGAAGAAAAGAGACCCGAGGAAGAAAATCTGGACGACGAGAACCGAGAAGAATGGCTGAAGATAAGCCCATAGATGGTTCGGAACGATGCGCGTGTGATCAGCCCACGGCGCAAAGGTGCCAAGGAAAGTGCCGAACAGGATGCCGGAGAAGGCGAAGACAGTGGCAACGAAGGAACCCGCCCAGCGTCCGCCGAGGTAGGCGAACTTGGAGATGGGCTGGGTAAAAAGAATCTGGTAAGTATCGCGCTGGAAGTCACGAAGGATCGAGGTGCCGAAGATCGCGGCAATCACGATAATGCCGAAAAGCCCGGCGAAGAGGTCGTTGAAAGTGTTGGCGTAGGCCGAATTGAGCAGGATCTTGCCATTGCTGTTGCCAATAGGGCCAAAACTCTCCGACGCTACGCAGAGGAACGAAAACGTGAACCAGAGCAGGAAATAAACGTAAGTCGAGAGGCTCTTAAAACGGAACCTGAGCTCGAAGGTAAAGAATTCCCAAAAGAGTCTCATTTCGCATTCTCCTCCGAACGTACTCTGTTAATTCGGAACATTGCTCTTGGCCTGTTGTGAGAGGTTAAGGAAATAAACGTCCTCAAGGTCGGAATCGGCTGGGCTGAACCCGGCGCCGGGCGAGTGGTCCGCGTACACGCGAACCTCGTGCTGTCCGCCGACGAGGTGAGTGGAAATCAACTGCAGTTGACTTTCTACGGCGCGTAACTCCTCGTCGGTAGCCACCACCTTCGACCAGACCCTGCCGCGCAGGGCTGCAAGGGCATCGTTCGGAGAGCCCTCCAGAAGCAGTTCGCCCGAGGCAATAATGGCCATACGCGGGCAAAGCTGGCGAACGTCATCCACGATGTGAGTGGAGAGAATCACCGTATGGTCGCTTCCCAGAGAAGAAAGAAGATTCAGAAAGCGATTGCGTTCGGCGGGATCCAGTCCGGCCGTCGGCTCATCGACAATGATTAGTCGAGGATTCCCAAGCAGGGCCTGGGCGATGCCGAAGCGCTGCTTCATGCCGCCGGAAAAAGTGGAGAGTGCTTTCTTGCGCACGTCCCAGAGATTGGTTTGTTGCAGCAGCGCATCTACCGTCTCTTTGCGCTCGGAGGAAGAAATCATGCCTTTCATGACGGCGAGGTGGTGGAGCATGTCCAGCGCGGAAATTTTGGGATAAACACCGAATTCCTGAGGCAGATATCCGAGGATACGGCGGACCTCGTCTTTCTGGCGCAGCACGTCGATGCCGTCCAGGGTGATGGAACCGGAGTCCGGGTCTTGCAGGGTGGCAATGGTCCGCATCAACGAACTCTTGCCGGCGCCATTCGGGCCGACCAGACCGAACATGCCGTTGCCAATGGAAAGGGAAAGATTCTTAAGTGCCTTTACCCCGTTGGGGTAAGTCTTCGAAAGACCTGCGATCGTAAGTGCCACTCCTACCTCCACGTTTGAGCAATATTTGCGGAATGCAGAGTTTGAGAAAGCAATGTTTGAGAATGCAAACTTCGACAGCACAATCTACTACTCAGGCCAACCGGCCAACGATTCTACTACTGCGGACAGGGAGGGAGTATGTGAATCCCATCCGTGATGGAAATTGATCATGAACTCCGAGCGAATAGTACAAATGGTCTGGGGCCGCGAGTGGTCATGCTGTCGACATCAACCGGCGGTTGCGTTTTCGTTCGGAGCCGAAGTTGCCGATGCGCGGGACCGCGTTGTGAGACAATCTGGCCACGTAATGCGGCTGGCAGCTTATTACCGGCCTCGCCAAAGGAGAATCCCAGTGCCCCATAGAAGCAGTACGCCCCCTCCATGCCGCCTCACAGAGGCGGTGTAGGGTATGTGCGGGATCATGGGAATTTTGAGCGACGGCAGGCCCGAGCAGGCGCAGGCGGAGGTGCGCAGCATGATGGCCGCATCCCGGCACCGCGGTCCTGACGGCAGCGGCAGCGTGGAGATTCCGCTGGCGGCGAGCAGTTTGGTGCTGGGACATACGCGGCTTTCCATTATCGATTTGAGTGATGCGTCGCGGCAGCCCATGCAAGACGCGGAATCGGGATCGTGGCTGGCGTTTAATGGCGAGATCTATAACTTCCGCGAATTGCGCGCGGAACTTGAAACGCTGGGGGTGAAGTTCGGGACCTCCGGCGACTCGGAGGTTTTGCTCAAGGCGCTGGTGCAGTGGGGCGAACAGGCGCTGCAGAAACTAGAAGGCATGTTCGCGTTCGCCTTCTGGGATGGACGGGGCAGGGATCTTCTGCTGGCCCGCGACCGCGTAGGCATGAAGCCGCTTTACTATCGCTCGGGAAATCACTCGAGGACGCGGGGGTTTGCGTTCGCTTCCGAAGTGAAGGTGCTGGAACGGGCGCAGATTGGTCCGCTGAATCCCGACCGGGACGCAGTGGATTCTTTCCTGGCGTACGGCGCGGTGATTGGGCCGAACACCATATTCAAGGAAATCCGCGAACTCGAGCCGGGGCATCTGCTTCGGGTGAATGCGCGTGGGGGAGTTGCCGAGTCCGAATACTGGTCGCTCAGCAGTTGCGTCGCGGCGGCGCCGGCTGAAGCCGGAACCTTCGAGCAGGCGGTCGCAATTATTAGGGAACGGCTCGAGTACGCGGTCAAGGCGCACCTGGTGAGCGATGTCCCGGTGGGAGTATTTCTCTCGGGCGGCGTGGACTCAAGTTTGCTGGCGCTGCTGGCGTCGCGGCATGCGAAGAGCCCCATTACGCTGCTGACGGTGGCGTTTCCGGAGCAGGAATTTTCCGAGTTGCCTTATGCGCGGCAGATGGCCCGCGGCCTTCCACATCACCACGAGGTGGTGACGCTCGCTCCGGAGCGATTGCGAGAACTGCTTCCCGACGCGTTGGGCGCGATGGATCAGCCGACGGTGGATGGGATCAATACGTACGTGATCTCGCGGGTGGGCGCTTCGCTGGGCTTGAAGGTGCTGCTGACAGGAATTGGCGGCGATGAATTGTTCGGAGGGTACTCGACCTTCACCAAGGTTCCGCGGCTGCTGCGGTACGGAGCAGGGCTGCGTCCGGCAGCGCGATTGCTTTCAAAGTGGAGGATGAAGAACCCGATTCCGTGGAAGAAGGTGGCCGAGGCCGGCCCGCTCTGCAATCTGGCTGAGGCCTACCTGTTGCAACGCAGCATCCGATGGCGGCAGGAGAACTCGAAGGCGCGGGCGCAGCGGCTTCAGGAAAACGTCGAATCTTGGACGAATAATTATCAGAAGGTGGCTGCGCTGGAGCTTGAGTTTTATGCGCACAACCAATTGCTGCGCGATGCGGATGTGTTCAGCATGGCCAACTCCGTGGAGTTGCGCGTTCCATTTCTGGACACGCGACTGATGGAAGAGGCGCTTGCGATTCCGCCCGCTTATCACTTCGAAGGCGGGAGGGGAAAGCGAATTACCCGGCGGATTCTCAGCGAGCTGGCGGCCGAGCCAATTCCCGAGCGCCGCAAGATGGGATTTACGTTCCCCTGGCAGCAGTGGCTCCGCCGCGAACTGAGAGAGACGATCACTCGCACCTTGCGGGATGCGCAGCTCTATGAGCCGCTGTTGCTCGATCCCGCTTACGGAAGACGCTTGCTGGATGGGGTGGAGAGCGGAGACCGGCTGCAATCGTGGACCGAGGTCTGGTCACTCTTTGTGTTGCTGAACTGGCAGTGCAGGGCTGGGGTGGAGTATGCCGTTGCCTAGGGTCGGCGTGATGCGCCCATTTACGGGCGGGTCGGGGCGGAGATTGATGCGAATCGGAACAAATTAGCTCACCAGCACTGCCCCAGCCATTTGGACCCTGCCGTCAGATGAACTACGGTTCCCACAACTGGACCGATGTAAGGCAAATAGGGAATCCCGGTTTTGGCGGTAACCCAGTCAAGCCCGCTAACCGCACTGAACGCCGGTATGTTTTGCCGGTAAATCTTCCCGCGGCTGGGATGGCTACCTAGATTTGGGTTCGCTTCCGCACAGTTATGGTGCGCGATCCCCTGATGGGTGAGTTCTGTGTCGTACACGATGGACCCCAGGAAGGCCGCGTGCACAGCAACGAACTTCTTATTCCAAACTGCTCCGCCCGCGAGCGGACGCTCCGGCTTAGGGACCCGCTGCTCGTAGACTCCCGTAAGCAGTGCATCTTTATCATCATCATCATTCGCGGTTCGCTGTTCGGCTCGCCATGGCTCGGGTGCGTTGGGCAGAGTGTTTTCTATCGTTATGTCATCTGTTCCTGATGCCAGCACTAGGACAGCGTCCTCGGCAACGAATAGGGCCCCAGCCGTCAATTCGGAATCGCTCTGCGGTTGCTGAGCCTTCACAGCCAGCGGGAACAGCAGTAGCAGCGAAAAAAATGGCTTGCACATGCCCGACTCTCCAAGAAGTTAGTGCTGGCTAATTTAGCGAACCGTTTCTTCGCCTGGATTTGCAATCGAGCCTCCGAACCGACGTGGCTGGCGCCCTTAGTGCCTGCCTAGATCAGACCTGGATGCAGTGCGCGGCGGTGAGGCAATAGACGCGACCTGGCTAATCTGGCCGCAAAGGGCTCCCCTGATGACCTGCGCTGCAATCACAACCAGATAACTTGACTGGGTCGCCATGCGGCGCCACACGGTATTGCCGCGATAGCCTCACTCGACACCTTCCCACAGCCCGTATCGTAAGTAAGGTGAATTACAATACATCCAATTAAGCCTCAGTCGCAGTCTTACCTTAGGAGGACGATACCGACGATGGAGGTTGGCGTAGTGCCGGTTAGGTTCGAGCATTCGTGCGCGATCAGTTTTGCTGCAGTCATTTTTGCCGCAGTCATTACGTTTTGATCTCAACCCTTATGCGCTTCAGGTTTCTTCGGATGCTCGCTGCTCCGCTGTTTTTCCTACTGCTGGCGGCAGCGAGCCGTGCACAGAACACCACGATCAGTCTTGACCAGGCTATTGAATTGGCACTGGCGCACAATCATTCCATTCAGGCTACGCGAACCCTGATCCTTCAGAATCAGGCCCAGGAGATCACCGCGAACCTGCGGCCCAATCCGACTTTGGGAGCGGATACTCAATTCGTTCCATTTTTTAGCCCACAGGATTTTTCCGGGGAGAATCTGGACCAGACTCAGCAGTTCGACATTGGCATCGGCTACCTCTTCGAACGCGGCCACAAGCGTCAGCGGCGTCTGCAAGCAGCTCGCGATGCGACCGCAGTTACTCGCGCCCAGGTCGCCGACGCGGAACGAACATTAGCGTTCAACGTGGGTCAGCAGTTCGTTAGCGTCCTGCTCGCGGAGTCCACTCTCCAGTTCGCGCTCCAGGATTTAAAGGGCTTTCAACAGACTGTGGATATTGGCGAGTCTCAATTCAAAGCGGGCTACATCGGCGAAGCCGATTATCTAAAAATCAAGCTGCAGCTTCTGCAATTTCAGACCGACGTCTCCTCTGCCCGTCTGGCGAAAGTCCAGGCTCTGGTCTCTCTACGTGAGTTCCTCGGCTACAATGCGGTGCCGGCCGATTATGACGTAAGTGGCGACCTGGCATACCAGCCGCTCAAGGCAAACCTGGAAGACTTGCAGATGAAGGCCATGCGCGAGCGGCCCGACTTCCGTGCCGCCGACCTCGGGATCACCGCCGCGCAGAGCCAGATCCTCCTGGCTAAAGCGAACGCCAAGGTGGATGTAAATGGCACGTACGACTTTACGCATGTCTCGGGTGAGAACACAGCTTCGATCTTCGCAAATTTTGAGCTGCCGATCTTCAACCGCAATCAGGGAGAAATCGCGCGTACCCGCTACGCACTCACGCAGGCCCAGGAGCAGCAGCAGGCGGCGAGCGATACGGTTCTCTCCGACGTTGCCAACGCCTATGAGGCGGTCAGGAGCAACGACGAAGTGGTGCAGCTTTATACCTCCGGATATCTCAAGCAGGCGCAGGATTCGCGCGACATCAGCGAGTATGCCTATAAACGCGGCGCCGCCAGCCTGCTGGATTTCCTCGATGCTGAGCGCAGTTACCGTTCCATTCAGCTGGCTTATCGCCAGGCGCTGGGCTCCTATATGACCGCGTTGGAACAACTGAAGGAAGCAGTGGGAACGAGGAACCTGCCATGAACGTGCGGGGGAATGTGGGAGTACAGTTCACGGCCTTTGCCGCGGTAACGGCGATTCTGCTTACGTTCGCCGGCTGCGGGGGCTCGGGATCGAATGCCGCGGCTAACTCGGGCAATCCAGCGAATTCAAACGATGCCGAGCTGTTCACCATTCCGCAGGATCAGATGTCGCATGTCCAGGTGTTGACAGTTCAACCCACTACACTGACGCGATCGCTCCGGCTGACGGGCGCCGTGGCTTACAACAGTTTTCGCACGACGCCGGTCATTACCCAGGTGAGCGGGCCGGTCAGCCGGATCGTGGTCGTTCCCGGCCAGAAAGTGACCCGGGGCGAGCCCATGCTATACGTCGCCAGTCCGGATTACTCGCAGCTGCGTACGAACTATTTGAAGGCCAGGAATGCCTATGCCTTGGCTCAAAAGGCCTACGCCCGTGCTCAGGACTTGTACCAGCACCACGCGATTGCCGAACAAAACGTTGAGCAGGCGGAGTCGGCCGAGGTACAGGCGGGCGGCGACCTGGCATCGTCCGAAGCCGCGTTGAAAGTTATGGGAATTACCGACCCCGAAGCCCTTATAAAAGCGCCGCCTTCTTTTGAAGTTCCGGTCCGGGCGCCGATCGGCGGTTTGGTCGTCGAGCAGAATGTGTCTGCTGGACAACTGATTCAGCCCGGCAGCACTCAGTGTTTCATGATTTCCGACGTCAGCACCGTTTGGGTGTTGGTCAATGTTTATCAGAAGGACTTGCCTTACGTGCATGCCGGAGATGCGGTCACAATTCAGACCGATACATACCCGGAAGTCTTCCACGGACGCATTTCGTACGTCGCAGCTTCGCTCGATCCGAGTACGCGTACGCTACAGGCGCGCATAGAGACCAACAATCCCGGAGAGAAATTGAAGAAAGACATGTACGTGGTGGCAATCGTCAACGCGGGCTCGATCCGCAACGTGATTGCGCTGCCGGATGCCGCGGTGCTGCGCGACAGTGAGAACCAGCCGTTTGTCTATGCCGCGGCCTCTTCGAACCAGTTTGGCCGGCGCTCGGTCACCCTGGGAGAAACTTTCAATGGACAGATAGAGATTACCAGCGGCCTGAAGGCGGGCGACCAGGTCATCGGAAATGGCAGCTTGTTCCTGCAGTTTGCGAACTCGCTGCAGCGCTAGCCGGTATGCGCAACCTTTGAACGGCGTTCCTGGAACTCTGGCAAGGATAGTGTCTAGCCCAACGGAATGATCCACCGAATAGTCCAAGCGGCGCTGCGGCAACGGTTCCTGGTACTGATGCTGACCGCTTTCATTACGGTCGGAGGAATCCTGTCGTTTCAGCGGATGCCGGTGGACGCCTACCCCGACCTCGCGCCTCCGCAAGTCGAAATCATCACACAGTGGCCGGACCATGCCGCGGAAGAAGTCGAACGTCTGGTCACGCTTCCCCTGGAACTCGAGATGAATGGCGTTCCGCACATGGTGGTCATGCGTTCAATCTCACTCTACGGTTTGTCCGACCTCAAGCTTACATTCGAAGACAGCACAGACGATTACTTTGCGCGGCAGATCGTTTTTCAGCGGCTCGCTGAAGCTACGCTGCCTACAGGCGTAACCCCAAGCATGGCGCCTCTATTTAGCCCCAGCGGCCTGGTGTATCGCTATGTGCTGGAGAGTCCTGACCGCAGCCCTCAAGAACTGAAAACGATTGAAGACTGGGTGATTGAGAGAGCCTATCGGTCGGTGCACGGCGTAGCTGACGACGCGGGCTTCGGCGGAACGGTGATGCAATATCAGGT
>JBAVAV010000193.1:0-5895 GCA_049585895.1 Candidatus Sulfotelmatobacter sp.
GGCAGGAACGAAAGGCCGAATCGTTTGTGTTTACCCCCCGTTACTGCGGTTTCGAGTTCCAGGAAGAACATCCGAAGAGGATTGCTCTCACGTGGGAGGAGTCCGCAGACAGAAAGCCCGACGACCGGAAGCCCGACGACCAGAAGCCCGTAAGCCAGACCGAAGAGCGGAAGCCCGCAGACCGAAAGCCCGATGCAAAGTTACAAGCGGGATTCCGCGAGACCGCATGTTATGCCTATCCTCCCCCGAGCGAGGATCAGATAGGAGGAGTTTATCTGGGGACGGCTTTCGCAATCTCGGGCGCGGCCGCTAGTCCGAATATGGGCTATCACACCTCCCCGCCACTGGCCTTTCTTATGACGGTTTTCGACGTACGCCTTGGCTGGTGGCTGGGCAATCCGCGCCGGCATGACACGTGGCAGCATTCTTCTCCAGGCTTGAGCCTGCCATATCTGTTCTATGAGCTATTCGCCACGACGGATGATCGTAGCCAGTACGTCTACCTTTCCGACGGTGGGCACTTCGAAAATCTCGGGATTTACGAGTTGGTGCGCCGGCAATGCCCATACATCATCGCGTGTGACGCTGACGCAGACGAGGGTCTCGCATTCAACGACTTGGGGAACGCCATTCGCAAATGCCGCAGTGATTTTGGCGTTGAAATCGATCTCCGTTTAGATACGCTCAAGCCGGAGAAAGACGCCCCCTATAGCCAGGCGCACTGCGTCCTGGGTGACATTCACTATCCTAACCGGGCCGAACCGGGGAAGCTGCTTTACATTAAGGCATCACTCACGGGCAAAGAACCCCAGGACGTGCTGGCTTACAAAGTCGCGCATCCTGAATTCCCTCATCAAACCACCGCCGAGCAGTGGTTTGATGAATCACAGTTTGAAAGCTACCGGGCGCTTGGACGTTTCATAGTCGAGTCAGCGCTGGAAGCCTTGGGCGACCGCGAGGAGATAGCAAAGAAGACTACAGAAGAATTGTTTGAGACGCTGAGTGCGAGGTATGCACCATCCTGATCTAGGGTGGGCAGTGAGCCGTGCCAGGCGGACAAGGCATAACGCTGAGTTGCCGCGCAGACCTGCCTCCGTGCGCATATCTCGACTCCGGCTATTTCACGAACGTAAGCCCATGCGGAACGGCCCACCGGAAAACATAGGCGTAGAGCAACACGATAATTCCTACGATGGAACATAGCGCCACCGAGTGCCACGCCACGAAGCGGAAAATAATTCCCTCGTTGCCGACCTGCTCGGTGGCAGCGGTGGCAATCGTGATGGACTGCGCATCCACCATTTTCCCCATCACTCCTCCGGCGCTATTGGCTGCGCACATGAGGATCGGATCAATCCCGAGTTGCTGAGACGTAATTCTCTGCAGGCTGCCAAAGAGCGCATTCGACGAGGTGTCACTGCCGGTAAGCGCAACTCCCAGCCAACCCAGGAATGTTCCGAAAAATGGATACAACCACCCCGTGCGCGTGAACGCCAGACCCAGCACAGCGTCCAGGCCCGAATAGCGCGTGACATAGCCCAGCCCCAGCATGAATGAGATCGCAACCATGGCAAGTCGCATGCGCACCAGCGTTCTCCAGAAGATCTTCATCAATTTCAGCGGACTCTGCCCCAGCATCAATCCCGAAACAATCGCGGCAAAAAAACAGCCAGTCCCGGTGGCGGAGAGCCAGTTGAAGTCGTAGCGCGCGGCCTCGGGAGTTGGCTTCGCAACCACTGGCGCGGCGCGGGAGATAGCATTGTGCAAGTAGGGCACATCCCATCCCGGCGGACCGGGCCGGACCTTGCCATTCGCAAGTATGACCCGAAAGGCTGGCGTGGTGGCCTGATTCATGGCTAGTTTTATCTTCGGCAATCCCCAGAGCAGCACAAAGAGCGAGAGGATCGCGAATGGCATCCAGGCCCTCAGAACTTGTCCAGCGGTGTAAGTGCGCGCCTTAACGAGTCCATCGAACTTATCCGCTGCCCATTCCCCGCCAACGTCATCCGTAATCGCCGACGCCGGCCGTGAAGGAATGGCAGGCTTGTCGTCGTAATCGAAACGCCAGGTCTTCTTCGGCTTCCAGAATCGCAGGAAAATCAAAACAGCCACAATCGAGACCACCCCTCCCATAATGTCGACCAGATTGCTGTCTACATAATTCGACCAGAAGAACTGAGTGAGAGCGAAGGAAACGCCGACCACCAGAATGGCGGGAAGTACTTCGAAGGTCTCCCTCCAACTAACCATGGTTCTTACCAACCAGAAAGGAACGATAATCGCGGTGAAGGGAAGAATACGGCCGATCATGGCATTGAGATCGGATTCCGGCAACGCCGTTACCGCTGCGAGCGTGTGAACCGGAGTACCGATCGCGCCCCAAGCCACCGGCGCGGTATTGGCGATCAGATTCAAGGCGGCGGCGTGGAAGGGCTTGAAGCCGAGCCCGATCATGAAGGCGCCGGCAATCGCGACCGGCGCGCCGAAGCCCGCCGCTCCCTCAATGAATGCGCCAAAACAGAACGCAACCAGCAGCACCTGCAAGCGGCGATCGGGTGTGATTCCAGCCACCGACTCCTTCATGATTTCAAATTGCCCGGTTTCGACGGAAATGTCGTAGAGGTAGACCGCGGCCAGAACGATCCAGGCTATTTTCAATACGCCAAAGGCAACACCATACCCAAAGCTGACCGCGGCCAGCGTGGGCGGCATCTTGAAGAAGAGGATCGCGACTGCCACCGCCGTTGACGCACCGGCTATGGCGCACCAGTGTGGCTTTACTTTCAAACCGGCCAGTAGCCCGAAAAGGACGATGATGGGAAGAGCCGCAATCAGCGTGGAAAGCCACCAATGACCGAATGGATCATAGATCTGGGTCCACTGCATGACAGCCTCCTTGCGAACGAGTATGCAAACCGGAGATCAAACATGCTAAGGCATGATCGCGATGCATTTTTCACGACTGCAAATCAGCCTGCTTCCCAGCTCTTTGGAACATTCACGTAAGAACGGTCGAGGCCCGCGACCGACGGGCAACCGAGCAGTCTGAGGGTGCGTTCCAAATCGACCCGTAAAATCTCGATCGCGCGATCGACACCGGCTTCACCGGCCGCGGCCAGACCATACGCATATGCGCGCCCGCACAACACGGCGCGTGCTCCCAGGCAGATCGCTTTTGCGATGTCGGTACCGCGGCGAATGCCCCCGTCCATCAATACTTCTATGCGGCCCCTCACCGCTTCCACCACTTCAGGCAAGGCTCGCAAAGAGGCTGGAACTCCGTCCAGCTGCCGTCCGCCATGATTCGAAACCGAAATCGCCGCGGCTCCTTCATCCATGGCGTGCCGCGCATCGTCGCCGGTCAGCACACCCTTGACGACGATCGGCCCCCGCCAAAGTTCTCTGATCCATCGCAGGTCTGCCCAGGTTACGGCGGATTCCGCCAAGGCGGCATTGATATCGACCAGGGGCATCGGCCCTTTGCCCGGGACGACGACGTTCGGAAGTCCGGGCAGGCCGCCGTCAAACAGGAAGCTGAGGAGCCATCCTGGACGCGAGAGCACTTGCGGCAGAAACGGGATTTTCTCGAGCGGTCCGCCGCTGATAAGTTCCTTCATGCCATTGCGGTAATCGCGCTCGCGGATTCCAGACACCGGCGTATCAATGGTGACGACAAGCGCGGAGAATCCGGCAACCCGTGCTCTTTCAATCGCAGCCTCCGCAGCCCCGCGCCCACCCATTAAGTAAAGCTGATAGAAAACCGGCCCGGACGAACCGGCCTTTACATCTTCCAGCTTGTGCCCGGAAATTGTGGAAAGAATATAGCCGGTGCCAGCCCTGCTGGCGGCTCGCGCAGCAGCCACTTCGCCTCCGGGATGCATGAGGCGGCTGTATCCGACGGGCGCGAGCAGGAACGGAAGAGAAAGATCGAAGCCCAAAATCCGCGTACACAAACTGCAATCCGCGACCGCCACGGCATGCCGCGGCCGAAAAGTGACATCGTTGAATACCCGGCAGTTTTCCCGGAGCGTGACCTCGCCTTCGGCGCCGCCGTCCAGGTAGTCAAATACCGACTTCGGCACTCTTTGGCGCGCGATAGGACGGAAATCCTCAATGCAAACGACCTTGGGCGACGCTACGGCGCGAGTGGCTCTTGTCATCTGCGATTCCAGTCTCTGGAATGCGCTACAGCAGGCCGATATCGTACCACCAGGCGAACCCGGAAAGGAAAGGGATATTGCCGTCAGCTGGACGTCAGTGACACCTGCGCATGACCCGCTGCCGCCACGAGTGTGGCCGGTAGATCACCTTCGGCTTGCTTCTTGTTCGTTAGAGTGACCTACGATATAGCGCTGACGCGCGGGAATTTTGGGAGTGAAGTGATCCTCGTGCCGCTAAAGCACGTTCGTGATGCGCCGGTACAACCCCTTCAAGCCGCCTCTCCCGAGGGAGGCACTACCTTCACCGTATGCGGTTTGCCGTGAGCTGGTCGGCGAATCTCCTGACGCAGTGTCGGTCCTTTCTTGGCCAGGAAGCCAGAAAGCTTTACCATCTTTCCCGTCCGCGCAGATTCATAGATGGCGCGTACGATTCGAACATCCGCCAGTCCCTCCCGGCCCGAGGGTTCCGGTTCCTTGTTCCACCGAATGCAATCGGAGAAGTAAACCAATTCTGCTGCGAACTGGTCGCGTTTGGGGAAGTTCCGACTAATGTTTCTTTCGCCAATCTTGATATGGTGCTTGATTTCCCCGGCATACTCATACGCTGGGTCGGCGGTCAGCCGACCCTTAGTTCCGATTAAGGTGTAGCGGCCGATGTCGGCGGCGCCAAAACTGCACGTGAATGTCGCCAACCTGTCTTCAGGAAAGCTCATGACAACAGAGGTCATCTCGTCGACCTTCTGGAATCGCTTATCTCCGCCGCTGGCGCTGCATGCGAAAACCGCCGTCGGTTCAGCCCTGAACAAATACCGGGCTGCGTTGATGCAATATATTCCCAGGTCGTACACGGGCCCGCCCCCTGTCTTCACTGGTTCGGTTACGCGAATGTTGCCGCCAACGACCTGTTGTCCAAACTCGGAATCGAAGATTCGCAGGTTTCCCAGTTTGCCGCTGTTTGCCAGGCGAATCGCTTCCAGATTTCCTCGCTCGAAGTGCAGACGGTAAGCAATCATCAGCTTGACCTTGTTTTTGTCCGCTGCTTCGATCATGGCCTTACAATCTTTTTCCGTCACGGCCAGAGGCTTTTCGCAAAGCACATGAACTCCAGCGTCCGCCGCCCTGACAGCGTAATCCCGGTGAAGGTGATTGGGCAGCACAAGGTACACCACATCGACTACAGAAAGAGCGCGATCATACTCGTCGTAGGAATAGATGTGTTCGAGGCGGTATTTCTTGCCTATCTTCTGACGCTTTTCCGCGTCGCCAGATATGATCGCAACCAGTTCAGAATTTGATGCGCTCTTGAATGCAGGTAAAACTGCGACCTGAGCAAGGTGTCCCAGTCCTACTACGGCGTATCGTATCTTTTGACCACGCTTCTGTTGTCGGCCCATACGCTCACTCCGATCGGCAAATTCTTTCGAGGATGTCCGTGAAAGCAATACTGCGAAACACTACAACCGGGAAGCTATGTCTCCAATGTCCGATCAACCCGTCTCTTTCTTGGCTTTAGCAGGCGGGCAATTGCCTTGAGATCGCGAACGAATGCTTGCATTTCTGATTGCCTGGAGGCGGACTCCGGCGCTCGCAGGATTAATGAGGGATGCACCGTCGCCACGACCTTGGGAGCCAGCGTAGACGCGATCAGCCGGCCGCGCTGACGGCTTACACTGAAGTCTTTCCCCAATAGCGACTGAGCGGCAGTGGCGCCCAAACATACGAGAACCTGTGGCCG
>JBAVAV010000194.1:0-3702 GCA_049585895.1 Candidatus Sulfotelmatobacter sp.
GTGGTGGGTGGCCAGCGGCACGAGCGCGGCGTCGTCTCGGCGGCTTCGTATGCGGCGCGCAAGTTCGGCGTGCACTCGGCGATGCCGCTGCGCACCGCGGCCAAACTCTGTCCGCAGGCCGTCTTTGTGGACGGACATCCCGAGCGCTATCGCGAATGCTCGGAAAAAGTCTTCGCCGTGCTGACTTCGTTTTCGCCGCTGGTGGAGATGGCGTCAATTGATGAAGCCTATCTCGATATGACCGGCACGGCGCGCCTCCACGGGCCGCCGCTGAAAGCTGCCAACGCGCTGCACGAGCGCATGAAGGCGCAGACGCAGCTCAACTGCTCGGTAGGCATTGGCTCATCGCGGCTCATTGCCAAAGTCTCTTCGGCGCAGGCCAAACCTAACGGCGTGCTGTGGATTGTCCGCGGAGAAGAGGCGAAGTTCCTCGCGCCGCTGGATGTGCGCGAAATCCCCGGCGTCGGCAAAGTTATGGAGAGCCAACTCCACGCGCTCGGCATCAGGAAAGTCGGCGACCTGGCGAAACTGGACGAAGCGGAATTGGAAAACCGCTTCGGCAAGTGGGGACTGGCGCTTGCGGGCAAAGCGCGCGGCGAGGATGCCGGCGGATGGTTCGACAGTGAAGTCGGCGCGGACCTCGCGGCCAAATCCATCAGCCACGAACACACCTACAACGAAGATACCGCCGAGGTGACCCAGCTCGAAGCCACTCTGATGCGTTTGTCAGAGATGGTCGGACGCCGCCTGCGAGAAGCCGGCTTCTATGCCCGGACCATCCAGCTCAAGCTCCGTTACAAAGACTTCACAACCATTACGCGCGCTCATACACTGGCCAAGCCTACGCAACTCGACAACGAAATCTTCGAGGAATCGCGAGCGCTGTTCCGCAAGAACTGGAAAAGAGGGACGCCGGTGCGCCTGCTGGGAGTGCAGGCCGCCTCATTTAGCGAGGACACCGCTCAAATGGATCTGCTCGAAGGCGGCCGCCAGCAACGCTGGAAAGACGCACTGGCGGCGGCCGACCGCCTCCGCGACAAGTTTGGCGAATCGAGCGTCAAGCTGGCCGCGGGCATGAAAGGTTCTTTCCGCGAACGCACACACGAAACCCCGGCTGGATTGCCGGGGAAAAGAAGTAAATCAGTAAACTAATCCGGATCGGCTCACCATTTTTCACAACCGCCCTGTTTGACCCTTATCCCGCCAACGCACTAAGATTCCCCTTCACTTTTTGCAGCCATTTTCAGGAGCCCAATATGCGCAGACTTCTCGCGGGGTTGTTCGTCCTCGGCGTTGTTTCCGTCTTTTCTCACTCTGCGGTCGCCCAGAGCGATCCCCCGCTGTTGCTGCGGGATCCCACGGTCAGTAAAACGCAAATCGTTTTCAACTACGGCGGCGACCTGTGGATCGTCAGCCGCGAGGGAGGCGATGCACGCCGGCTGACTTCGGCGGTGGGAGACGAAACCTCGCCCAGCTTTTCGCCAGATGGAACGATGGTCGCCTTCACCGGAGAATACGACGGCAACCGGGACGTATTTGTGGTGCCGGCAGCGGGCGGCGTGCCCAAACGGCTAACCTACCATCCCGCCGATGAGATTGTCCTCGGCTGGACCCCTGACGGCAAGAAAATTTTGTTCATGTCCTGGGGCAACAGCTTCCGTCATTTTGAATTTCAGCTCTACACTGTGCCCGTCGAAGGCGGGTTCCCCACGCAACTGCCGATTCCGATCGCCGCGGAGGCGTCCTTTTCGCCCGACGGCACTCACCTGGCGTATGTTCCTCACGTGCAGTGGCAGGCGGCGTGGAAGCGCTATCACGGTGGCCAAACCACGCCCATCTGGATCGCCGACTTGAAAGACTCCAGTATCACCAAGGTTCCCCGTGAAAACTCCAACGAACACTTTCCCATGTGGGCGGGCGATACCGTTTATTTCCTCTCTGATCGCAATGGTCCAGTAAGCCTATTCTCCTACGACACAAAGACCAAACAGGTTTCCGAGGCTCTCCATAGCGACGGTCTCGACTTCAAGAGAGCCTCGGCAGGACCTGACGCTATCGTGATCGAGCAATTCGGCGCCATCAAGCTCTACGATCTCAACACACATCAGGCGAAGAATATTCAAATTCACGTCTCCGGCGATCTCGACGCGGTGCGCCCCCACTTCGCTAAAGTCGATCCCAAGCGCATTCAGAATTTCGGCATTTCCCCGTCCGGAGCTCGCGCCGTATTTGAAGCGTGGGGAGATATTTTCACTGTACCCACCAATAAGGGAGATATACGGGATCTCACCCACAGCCCCGCGGTCGCCGACCGCGACCCCGCGTGGTCGCCTGACGGCAAATCAATCGCGTATTTCTCCGATGAATCCGGCGAATACGAGTTGTGCATCCGCTCACAGAACGGCATGGGCGAAGTGCGGCACATCAATCTCGGCAATCCACCGTCATTTTTCTATACGCCCGCGTGGTCGCCCGACAGCAAGAAGATCGCTTACTCTGACAAGCGCCTGAACCTCTGGTACGTCGACCTGGATAATCCCAAGCCAAAGCTCGTCGATACCGACTACTTCGGCGGCTTCGGTCCCACACAGCTCAACCAAGTCTGGGCCCCGGACAGCAAGTGGATTGGTTATAGCAAACAGCTGATGAGCGGACAGCACGCAATTTTCATGTATTCGCTGGAGAAGGCAAAGTTTTTTCAGATCACAGACGGCATGAGCGACGCCCTCTATCCCGCCTTCGATAAAAACGGCAAGTACTTATACTTCACGGCCTCGACCGACGTCGCGCTCTCCACCGCCGGCCTCGACATGACCAGCGACGAGCATCGCGTCTCACGCAGCGCATACGTCGCGGTGCTGAGCAAAGACGAAAAATCGCCGCTCGCCCCCGAAAGCGACGAGGAAAAGTCAAAGGAAGAGAAGAAGGCCGATCAGGAAAAAGAAAAAGAAAAGGACAAAGATAAAGAGAAGGACAAAAGCAAAGACAAAACAGCCGACAAGTCCGACAGCGACAAGGACAAAGAAGCAAAGGACGATAAGAACAAGAAAGAAGAACCCGTCGTGGTTAAGGTTGACATTGAGGGTATCGGTCAGCGCATCCTGTCGCTGCCTATCCCCGCCAAGAACTATGTCAACCTGCTTGCAGGGAAGACAGGAATCCTGTTTCTCTCGGAAGGACCAATGGTCTTTACCGAAGAGGACCAACAGAACCTGGCGCAGACCATTCAGAAATTCGATTTGAGTAAGCGCAAGGTTGACAAGTTCCTCGATGAGGTTAACGACTACGCCGTTTCCTTCGACGGCGAAAAGATTCTTTACCGCAAGGGCGAATCCTGGGCGACAGCCTCCACCGAAGAGCCGCCCGCCCCTGGCGCTCCGCCGAAACCCGGTATCGGCCCGCTCAAACTGGATGGCTGGCAGGTCTATGTCGAGCCCCGCGCCGCGTGGAAACAGATCTACAACGAGACCTGGCGCATCGAACGCGACTTCTTTTACGATCCGCACTATCACGGCCTCGATCTCGCCAAGGCCAAGAAAAAGTATGAACCGTATCTGGAAGGAATCGCCTCGCGCAGTGAGCTCACTTATCTCTTTCAGGAATGCCTGGGCGAACTGACGGTCGGCCACATGTTCGTAGGCGGCGGAGAGCGTCCTGAACCGAAGAAGGTTAAAGTTGGGCTGTTGGGCGCCGACTATAGCC
>JBAVAV010000195.1:0-5555 GCA_049585895.1 Candidatus Sulfotelmatobacter sp.
GTCAAGCACCTTCAGGAAAACGTCGAGGCCGCGAACCTCGCGCTAACCGCAGAAGACCTAAAAGAGATCGACAGTGCTCTGTCTGAGTTCAAGGTACACGGCGGTCGCATGAACGCAGAACAAATGAAGGTTGTTGAAGCGTAGGACTAGCTATTGGAGACGATATCGGCAGGTCCTGCCAAAACGGCTACCACTACATACGCCCACCCAGGATGCGGTCGATCTGCCGAAGATGGTTCAAGTCGTGTGCCGCTTCCAAGCGGACGAACTCCTCGACCGTTTGCCGTCCGCGTACCTCGTGGACCCCATAGCACTCCACCCACCGTGCGCGCGGGACCGACTCCAACAGTCGCAGGTTGCTCTCGCGCAGCGCCCGAAAGAGCCCTGCCGAAAGGCTCGCATCTTGCTGCGCGTAACCCAAGCGCTCCGCCCATACGGCCTGATCCCACCACGTTAAGGCCACGCCCGGATTCGCCAGCATGTTTCGCAATCGCCACCCCATCGCCAGCTCCGCGTCCGCCAAGTGCGCTACGATCTCGGCGATTGACCACTTTTCAGGTGCAGGACGCCGGATCAACTCCTCGGGCGCGACATCGCGCAGACGCCGATCGAGCTGCGAGGGGGTGGCTCGTTGGACACCGATCGGCTCCTCATCGCCAAGATAGCTTAGGACTCGAGTTCGGTATGCTTCGAACGTCTCCGCCATTGGTCCTCCCGGCTGAAACCGATTCCCTCCTCCGATTGAGTGGGGGCTGGCCCGGCCTTTCGTTATCTTAAACCTCGGGTGGTTGCCCCGTCCTTGTCGCGTTCTTTGCGACAGGGCTGGGGTTTTGACTTCACAATCTCGGAGGACCGACAGCCGCCGTATGTCAAACGGCGCTGGATTGCGGCGCCGAAGCGTTGCTCTCCACCTGCGGAATTGGGGAAACCTGAGACTGTTTGCTGGGTTCGTGTGAGCGGGCGGGACGCCCGCTCGACAGCCGCCGGGACGGCGGCGCTACTCGTGCTAAATCCCGCCCTCGAAGATCTTCTTCGACAAGTAGCGCTCCGCCGAGTCGGGAATGATTGTGGCCACGCGCTTGCCTGCGCCCAGACGCCGCGCCACCTGCAGCGCCGCGAAGACCGCCGCGCCGCCGCTCGAGCCCGCCAGCACACCCTCGTACGCCGCCAGTTTCTTCACCGTGTCGAACGCGTCCTCATCCGTCACCGCGATTACTTCGTCGCACACCGAGCCGTCAAATGTCTTTGGGATAAAGCTCACGCCTATCCCTTCCACTTTGTGCGGGCCCGGTTCTCCGCCAGCCAGGATTGAGCCCTGGGTTTCGACCGCGACAGTCCGCACTCCCGGCGCGTGCTTTTTCATGTAGCGGGCTACGCCGGTGAAGGTGCCGCAAGTGCCGCATCCCAGGACCACTGCGTCAACTCTCGCGTCCATCTGTTCGAAAATCTCCGGGGCTGTGGTTTCGTAGTGGTAATCGGGATTGGCTTGATTCTCAAATTGCCCTGCCATGAACGCCAGGGGATCGCTTGCCACCAACTCTTTGGCCCGCCGGATCGCCCCCTGCATGCCCTCGGCGTCCGGGGTACGCTCGACTTCGGCGCCCAGAGCGCGCATGATGATGACTTTTTCCTGGGAGAAATTCTCCGGAACGAACAGGCTGACCTTGTAACCGCGATTCACACCAATGAGTGCCAGGCCAATTCCGGTGTTTCCCGCCGTGGCTTCGACGATCGTCCCGCCCGGTCTGAGTTTCCCGTCGCGCTCGGCCCGCCGGATGATTCCGATAGCCGCGCGGTCTTTTACGCTGCCGCCGGGATTCAAATATTCGAGCTTGGCAAAAACCGAAGCCATGCCCGCCGGAACCAGCCGTTTCAATTGCAGTAAAGGAGTTCCACCGACCAACTGCGTGATGTCGTCCGAAACGCGCAGGTGGGTCATTTCTGGACTTTTTGTGGGCACGTTACAGGGTAAGGGGCGGAGTTCGGAGTCGTCAATCGCCAAGGGCGCGGGAGCACGGCTCAACCGTTACCATCGTCATCAGGCAGTAGCCAAGTTGGCGGAACATTCGCCTAAGAGAGTCGCGAAAGAGCGCACAATCGGCAGCAGGGATAGCCGGCGCGAAGTCACTTGGTTCCCCGCGGGGGCTGCAACCCGGCGTAATATCCACTTTTCGTGCGGACGATCATCTTGCCGTGCCCTTTCGCCTTGGCCTCGACGCGAATGGTGCGGAAGCCGCCGCTCGCCCTTGGGTTCGTGGGCTTGTAGCCGATGGTGTACTGATTGCGGATATCGTGCGCCACCTGGCGGCTGATTTCATCCACTTCGTCTAAAGTCTTGGGAAAAAACGCCAGCCCTCCGGTACGCTGCGCGATGATCTCCAGCGCGCGCCGGGCGCGCTTGGGATGCTCTTCCTGGCCCAGAATGCCGATGGCATACACGGCCGGTCCGTTTTCCTCCTGCAGTTGCTTCACGGCTTGTTCGAGGGTTTCCTGGCTGGCGTTGTCTTCGCCGTCGGTAACCACGAACAATACTTTCTTATCCAGCCTTGCATTTCTCTTCAAGTGCCCGGCGGAAGCCACCACAGCTTCATACATGGCGGTTCCGCCCTTGGCATCAATTTTTTCCAGGGCCTCTTTCAGTTTCAGCAGGTCGTTGGTGAAATCCTGATCGAGATAGTATTCGTCGTTGAAGTTCACGACAAACACTTCGTCCTGGGGATTGCTCGACCGTACCAGGTTCAGCGCCGCCTGGTTTACCTTGGCCCGTTTCTCCCGCATGGAGCCGGAATTGTCGATCACAACCCCCATGGCCACGGGTATATCTTCATGCCGGAACGAAACAACCTTCTGCTGCTTGCCATCTTCGAAAACGGTGAAGGCGCTCTTATCGAGGTTGGTGACGAGATGTTGTTTCTCGTCCACCACGGAGGCGTGCACCAGAACCTCGTCCACATCCTTGCGGATAACGAAGGTGCCGCTATCGTCGGGAGGTTGCTGCTGGGCGGGAGGTGGAGTCGGCGCGGGGGTGCCGGCGCTTTGCGGAATTGAAGACTGGCCTTGGGAAGCTTTCGATTCGCCGCCTGCCGTGGGGGATTGTGCCCTGATCAAGACTGCCGCCGGCAGCCCGGCCAAGAGAATCCACGAGAGAAGAAGGCTGAAACGGGTGGTCCGCTTACTCTGCGGGCGCGTAATATCCGGTCCTGGCATACACGCGTAGTGGAGGCAGTCCTTTCGGGGGCAGTAGCTTCACTTTTATCTTACGCCATTTGCCGTCCCGAACCACAGTGTGCGGACGGTACCCCAGGACATATTGATTGCGCAGTTCAATGCCAATCTTGGTAGCCACGTCGGCCAGATCGTTGGGATTTTCGACAGTGAAGGCGCGCCCCCCCGTCAGTTGCGTAATCTCGCTCAACAGGCCGGGACCCAACCGCTCCTCCTCGCTTTGGAAGTAACGGTCGTAGATCCCGATGGCGTAGATCATTACGTCGGCTTCCTTTACCAGAGACTTGATCTCGCCCTCGGTGTAGCGGCTGTGATTGTCACCTCCATCGGAGATGATCAGCAGCGCCCTCTTCGGATACTTGGCCTGGCGCATCTTGCTCATGCCCATATAGATCGCGTCCAGCAAAGCTGTCCGCTTCCTGGGTATGGCATAGATCAGCTTGCCCTGAATCTCCTCCACCGAACTGGTGAAGTCGCTGACTGCCTCGGGTTCATCCGAGAAGGTGATCATGAAAAACTCATCTTGCGGATTCGCGGTCTTGAAAAACTGGATGACCGCATCCTTGGCCCGCTCCATCTTACTGCTCATGCTTCCGCTGGAATCGAAGATCACACCGAGAGAAACCGGCGCATCTTCGCTGGAGAAGCTCCTGATATCCTGCGCTGCGCTGCCCTCGAAGAGCTGGAAATTGTCTTTTTCCAGCCCGGTAACCAGCCGGTTCATGGGATCGGTGATCGTCACTGGAACCAGCACCAGGTCTACATCCACTTTCAGCGGGCGGACGTGAGTGTTCGAGGCGCGGGCACCCAAGTCCGGTTTCGGAACCTCGTCGGCCGGGTTGCTCTTTGCCACCTCTCGCGGAGTAACGTGAACTTCATTCGGGTCGGTTTGCCCGAAAGCGGGCAAACTCAACGAGCAAAGAATCCACAATGTGAAGAGGGCCAGAAAGGGATGGCAGAAAGCGATTTTACGCAGGCCTGCGAAAGCCGGTTTCCAAGGCTTAACCGCGGAGGTACATCGGACTGGGCCCTTAGGGCGAGATGACCGGCACCCTTTATCCAGGCGGGCCATAAACACCTCGATTGCGGGCGATAGTACCACAGCTTTCCCTGTGCAGCGCAGACTTTTTTGTCAAAAGTTACAGACAATTGGCAAACCGCGACCCATTTCAGGCACCCGACCGCATGTGGCACAGATTCCTCAAGCAACAGGTCGGTGCCTTCTTAGTTACAATCACCTTTTATAATCAACGATCTTCATGGCCAGCGTCCTTCCTTTTCGCGCCTTTCGCTACGATCCACGACTAGCTGAACCCGTGGAGGTACTGACCCAGCCCTACGACAAAATCACCCCCGGGATGCAGGATCGCTATTATGCAGCCAGCCCTTACAACCTCGTGCGCGTGATCCTAGGACGCCGGAAAGACACCGACAATAAGGCCGATAATGTATATTCCCGCGCCGCCACGTCCTTTCGTGAGTGGAAACAAAAAGGAATCCTGCGTCAGGATTCCGCACCTTCCTTCTATTGCTATTCGCAGCGCTTCGTCCTCCCCGGGGCTGGCGCGGAACTCGAACGCCGCGGCTTTACCGCTCTCGGCCGGCTGGAAGATTATTCCGCCGGCATTGTCTTCCGCCACGAGCAGACACTGGCCAAGCCCAAAGCTGACCGCCTCGAACTGCTGCGCGCCACCCGCGCCCATTTCGAGCAGCTTTTCATGCTCTACGAAGATTCCGGCGAGATCGATGGCCTGCTCTCTCAGCGCGGCGACCCAACCACTTCCGTTACTGACGAATACGGGGTTCTCCACAGCGTGTGGCAGATTTCCGAGCCCAGCGTGATCGAATCGGTTTGCGCCAAAATGCGCGACCAGAAGCTCATTATCGCCGACGGCCATCATCGCTACGAAACCGCGCTTGCGTACCGGGACGAATGCCGCGAAGATGGGGCGCACTCGCCGCACTCGTCTTCAGACCAATCCCCTCGCGCCTACGAGTATGTGATGATGACCTTCGTCAACATGAAAAGCCCGGGATTGGTCATTCTGCCGACGCATCGCGTGGTGCGCAGCCTGGATTCCTTTTCGGCGGACGCCTTTCGCGATTCGTCCCGGACATTCTTCGACGTCGAAGAGGTCGAACCGTCCTTCGACGCTGCCGGGGCCGTCACCATCCTGAGTGAGGCGGGACGGGCTGGAACCGCGCTTCTTGCCGTTACCGCGGATCGCGCTTTTCTGATTCACAAGCCCCAGGATTCTGGTTCACGGAACTCTATCTTTGCCGGTTCTTCACTGAGACAGCAGTCCCTGGACGTTGCGCAATTGCACAAG